>NZ_BAABCY010000086.1:0-179163 GCF_039539345.1 Snuella lapsa
ATTTAACTTCCTAGCTTTCATTGTAATTGGACTAAAGAAATTTTATAAACTTAAAAAGTCAAGATGACTTCTATATAAAATATTGAATTTATAATATAATCAGGTTAAAGTTTTGCACATAACTTGCACAACACAATGCTTCATTGGAATAACAAAGGCAAACAAACATCACAGCTCAGCTGGATAGAGCATCTGCCTTCTAAGCAGACCGTCACAGGTTCGAATCCTGTAAATAATTATATCTGAAAAAGGTGGTGATTTAAAACTAGAGAACCCATTTAAAGAAGAGGCTTTTACAGTTAATGGAGCTACTTACAAAATGGAAAAAGGAATTATATTGATTAACACTACAGAAGGACAGGTTATTGAGATGGTTTTAAACTAGATCATTGTGATTTTAGTCTTTCTAGTTGACTAAAAAAGTTATTTTAAGGAAAATTGATAGGTATCGCCCTTGGCATAAAGATGTTTCAAGGGCGTTATGTTTTATGGTACCTATGAACAAAGTGAGTTGAAACGTGTTGATAAAGTATCAATATTAATTGAATCAACCCTTAAGACAATCGATTGTATTTTACTATGTTTATGACGCATGAAAAATTATAATTGATTACCGCCATACATGATTCCAATTTGAAGGGGATACGTTTTCTACTTATACGAATCAAGTTACACCTGTTATACTTAATATACCTAAGTATCACTAAAGAAATGTGGGGAGATTTTTTATGCTAATATTAAGAACATCTCAGACTTCTTTCATAAGTCGCACATAGCAAAGAACTACTTTGTTAATATTGGAGACGGACCATATATAATGGCAGACAGAGCCGTTAAGGTGTTTCATCATGGTAAAGTCCAGAATAACCAGCAACTCATGGACACAGCTAAAAAAGTTATGGAATATTATGATCCAATTGGTGAAATCACATCGAACAAATTTGGAGATATGTATTCCAGTTTAACTGGGATATTCGATTTTGATTTTTTAAAATCATATATGCAGGAATCTGTTTCTAAAGACGAGGTTTGGTTCCCTGATTTGGAGCTACTGTGTACCTCGCAAATGATTAAAGGAAAACGTCTTTTTTTATCCGTATTGGGGGGACACAATGCACAAAGTCATAATCATAATGATGTAGGAAACTATACGATTTTTGTAAATGGAGAACCTGCTATTATTGATGTTGGAGTAGAGCAATACACTAAAAAATCCTTTAGTTCCCAACGTTATGATATTTGGACGATGCAAAGTGCTTATCACAATTTACCTACTATAAATGGAACAATGCAAAAGGATGGTTTGCAATATAGAACTCATGATGTTATCAAGTCTAAGAATGCATTAAAAATGAATATTGAAGCAGCTTATCCTGAAGAGGCAAAGATAAAATCATGGGTGAGAAGTTTTAAAACAAGTAAAGCCGGCATCCTAATTTCGGACGTTTATAAGTTGGAACAGAATTTAAAAGGTATTGTGTTAAACAATATAACCCCTCTGGAAATCAAGAATGTACAGAGGGGGGTTGTAGAACTATCCAGGAATGAAGAGAAGGTGCTTTATATAAAATATGATCCTGAACAGTTACAATTACGAACAGAGGAAATAGTGCTTACAGATGATAAATTGAAAAGTGAATGGAAGCAGGATAAGCTGTATAGAATTCAATTAATTGTAAAAAATAATGATCCGGAAGGGGAGATTAGGATAAAGTATTATTAAGATTTTAATAAGAGTAAATTACTATGGCCTAAGTATCTGCACATAAAAGAAATTATATTTTGAGGTAAGCCTCGGATCATTCAAATCTTGTTTGTGATATCTACAAAGAATTCAGGTTGAACTCTTGTTTATGCTATGCAAAAGGTCAATTAAGTCTTCAATTGCAGTATATTTTTAATGGAAATATAGCGCATAAATTAATAAAAAAATACCAAATTATTCATGGTAGCAATTTGATACCTTTATTTATTCATATGTTTTTATACTTTTGCCAAACATGGATAATTTTACAAACGAATTTTTTGGTATAGGAATTCAAAACGGCAAAACACCCGAAAATTTAGGTATGTTATGGCGGTCAGCTCAAAACTTAGGAGCCAGCTTTATTTTTACTATTGGAAATCGCTATGCAAAACAGGCCTGTGATACGCATAATGCCGTTAAAGCGATGCCCTATTTCCATTATGAGACTTTTGATGATTTCTTTAACAATTTACCTAAGGGCGCTAGACTGGTAGGGGTTGAACTAACCGATAAAGCTGTGCCCTTGGAAACGTTTCATCATCCTAGGCGTTGTGTATATTTATTGGGAGCAGAAGATCATGGCTTGTCTAGACAAGCAATAGATAAATCTCATTTTTTGGTTAAGTTTAAGTCAATATTAAGTTTAAACGTTTCTGTGGCTGGAAGCATTGTTATGTACGATAGAGGTATTAATAAGCCAAGGTCATAAAGGTATTTTTATAATTTACTGGTTACTAGGATAATTTTGTTATTATCCATATCGGTTGTAAAAAAAAGAAAACAGTTTCCTCCATCTTTAATTTTAAGCTTTTTGCGGAGTTGTTCGACAGTTTCAGGGAAATTTCTGGTAGTGATATTGGCTTTTTGTAGGTCTAGTTTTTTCACCTCTTTTTTATTGTAGTTTAATACCTCTTCAATTTTAAACCCTCTTCCTGGGAAGCTTATATTGTCATCACTGGTATATAAATGCGAATGTTTGTGAAGCTTAAAAACGTTTAGTTGGCTAGCAATGGAATGGAAGCCTCCTGCTTTCAAAATGGCACTATTTGGCTCGTATAAATAGTTAAGAGGCTTGCTGTAATTGGAGCTTAACGTTTTTTCTTTGTTTAGTGAAAATTTAAAAACGGTGTTGTTTTCTTTTTTGAGGTTGATTGTTTCAACAGAAATATCATCAATAATACCTTGTTCTAAAACCCAAAGGAGCTCTTTTACTTCGTTGTTAACTGCAACTACATGAATGGTTTTTACATGTTTTAATTCGCTGATACCAGCAGATAAATCGAGCAGGGGCGAGGTTTTTATTAATATCTTTTTTGATCGTTGGAACAATATGTCCAAATTTTTTGGAACGTTTGGCAAGCAGTCGTTTAAAAAGAATACTTTGCCTTTAACATCGTGTCTTCGTGACGGATCAATGTAAACCCAGTCGTAGGTCTTTGAGGTGTTTTTTAAAAATTTAAAGCCATCAATGCAGTGTGTTTTTATATTTTCAATTCCTAACTGTTTATAGTTGTAGCTAACAATAGTAGAAAGGGAGTGGTTTATTTCGCAATGCTCTACAATTTTAAATCTTTCAGAGAAAAAATAGCAATCAACACCAAATCCACCAGTTAAATCAACAATAGAACCTCCTGAGATTAAACCAGCTTTGTATTGTGCGGTTAATTCAGACGAGGTTTGTTCAATGTTTAATTTGTTAGGATAGTAAATATTTTTAGTGTTAAACCAGACAGGTAATTTTTTTCCACAACGTTTCTTTGCTTCAATTTGCTCAATTATCTCTTTGGTGTCCACATTAGGAAAACTAGTGCCCTTTAATAGAATTGAAGTGATGTCATTTTTCAGGTTATTATTTATAAATTCCTGAATGTCATTATTTAATATATTTCTATTCAAAGTAATACTATAAGCCTTTGGTAAGCTTTTTAACAATTTTATTTTCCGACAAAAAGGCTTTTAGAATAACTTTTATGGTGGTATAAGCTGGTACAGCAATAATCAAACCTACAATACCAAATAGGATACCTGCAATAAGAATAACCAAAAATATTTCTAAAGGATGCGATTTTACACTTTTAGAAAAAATAACGGGTTGGCTAAAAAAGTTGTCTACTAATTGGCCAATGCCGAAAACGACCAAAACCCATAGTGTGCTTGGTAAAATAACGTCGCTAAAACCTTCGCCCAAATGACTTGTCATTGTTAAAGTAACCATTAAGAAAAGCCCTATTAAGGGGCCTACATAGGGAATTAAATTAAGTAAGGCACATAAAAAAGCTATAACAATAGCGTTTTCAACCCCTATAATCAGCAAACCTATGGTGTAGATGATAAAAAGAATGAGAATTTGAAAAATAAGTCCAACAAAATATCTGGATAGCAGGTCTTTTATTTGGGTAGAAGAAGCTTTCCAACGAGATTCTTTGTTGTCTGGGATAAACGTGAGGATGCCATTTTCAAGTAACCGACTGTCTTTTAAGAAGAAAAACGAAATAAATAATACAGAAAATAGAGCAATACTAAAATTGCCCAAACCACTAATAATTGAGTTTAAGAAGTTGGGAATCAGTGAGTAGTCGATTTTCGTTAAAACATTGGTTTCTCTTATAGATTCCTCAATGTCAATTTGATGGAGGTCAAAATACGTAACGATCTCCACGTATAAATCTTCTATATTACTTTGTAGCTGCTCAATATTTAAAAGCGATAAATTGTGTCCTTGCTTTATTACTAGTGGGATAAACAGTCCTATTAAACCAGCCAATATCCCAATAAGTAAGATCATGGAAACAATAACAGCAATGGTGTTCTTAAACTTAAGTCGATGCTGGAGAAAAAGAACTATAGGTCTTCCAATAAGCGATATAACGGCTGCTATGGCAATATAAGCAATTACCGATTGTATCTTATAGAGGAATAGAGCCAATAAAGCTATTCCTGTAACTATAGCTAAAGCTCTTAGAATGCCGTTGGAAATAATTTTTGAATTCATTTAGTAAATATATAAAAACCATTTACATAAGTTGCTTGGTTATTTCATATAAAGCAATGTTTGTAGCCTGTACAACGTTCATACTGCTATTGTTGCCAAACATGTCTATGTGGATAATCACATCAGAAATTTTTAAGATGCTATCTGAAATACCAAAGTTTTCATCACCTACAATTAAAGCAATTGGCTTTTTGTTTGATAGACTGAAATTATGGATAGGGGTACTGTTTGTTGTTATTTCCAGGCTTATAATTTGGTAATCATTGTTTTTTAATTCAATTACAGTCTCTAAAGTGGATTTGCAAATTGTATAGTTGACAAATTTTTCGGTTGACCTTGAAGTTTTTGTTAGTTTTCTTCCCAAAGAAATGTCTTCCCCGCAAAGCATCAGCTTTTCAACCCCAAAGGCATCCGAAATCCTAAAGAGGCTTCCCAAATTAGGGGCGTTCGAAACTTGGTCGCAAACAAGAACTACAGGAAATATACGCTTTGTAAAGTTGGTATTATAATGGTTTAGTTGCAATTGAATTTAATTAAGTTAAAGAAATTCCTAGGAGTTTAGTGCTTAGTTTTCAAAAGCATATTTAATAATATTAGCGCCCATTTTCAGAGCTTTTTCCCTAACATTATCTGGGTCGTTATGTACGGATTCATCTTCCCAACCATCTCCTAAATCACTTTCGAATGTAAACAAAAGTACCAATCGATTTTCATGAAAAATAGCGAAAGCTTGGGGACGCATACCGTCATGTTCATGTATTTTTGGTAAACCATCAGGAAATTTGTAGACGATGTTAAAAATAGTATGGCTGGCAGGAAGTTCTATTAATTCGGTTTCAGGAAATATTTTTTTTAATTCTTCAGTTATATAAGGCTGCATGCCATAATTATCATCAATATGTAAAAAACCACCTGAAATTAGATAATTACGAAGATTCTCAGCATCTGCTTCACTAAAAAACACATTGCCGTGCCCTGTCATATGTATAAATGGGAATTGAAAAATATCGGTGCTTCCGGCTTCAACAGTTTGTGGCTTGGGATTTATTTTTGTGTTGATATTGGTATTGCAAAATGCTATTAAATTGGGAAGCGAGGTAGGGTTGCCATACCAATCACCACCACCTTTATACTTTAAAACAGCCAAATCCTGTGAGAATATGTTTGTGGTTAAAAATAAAAGGAGTGAGGTTATGGCTAATTTCATATATTAAGGTTAATCGTAATTTGTTTAGATTTCATTTACAAATGCAACACTATGGCAGGCTACAATGGCTGCTGTTTCAGTTCGTAGTCTGGTTTTTCCCAAAGTTACAGGAATAAATTTATTTAAAAGAGCCATCTCAATCTCTTTAACACTAAAATCACCTTCGGGACCAATTAAAATCGTTACGTCTTTTTGTGGGCTGAGCTTTTGCTTTAATGATTTTCTATTTGTTTCTTCACAATGCGCTATAAATAGGTCGCCACTAAAATCTTGTTTCATAAAATCTTTAAAGGAGACCATATTGTTAAGTGTTGGTAAGTAACAATTCAGTGATTGTTTCATTGCCGATTGCAGTATCTTTTCTAAACGTTCAACTTTAATTATTTTGCGCTCACTATGATCACAAAGCAAAGGTGTGATACTATCTATGCCAATCTCGGTGGCTTTTTCTAAAAACCATTCGTAACGATCGTTCATCTTGGTTGGAGCTACTGCCAAATGAAGCTTGAAATTCCGCTTGGGTTGCTCAATCCTTTCAGTGATAATCGCCAAACAATTTTTAATGTCGGGGATGCTAATCTTAGCTGTAAAAAGCCAACCCTTCCCATTTGTTATATGCAAGGTGTCTCCCGTAGATTTGCGTAAAACTTTTATAATATGCTTGCTCTCTTCTTTAGAAAAAGAAAATTGAGTGGTATTTTGGGTAATATCCGGATTATAAAAAAGCTGCATACATTTATTTTAAATTTTTAATCTAGCTGATGCAGTGACATCCTGTTTGGCAAAATTACCTTCCAGATACTTTAAATAACCAACAATGGCAATCATTGCTGCGTTATCTGTTGTAAATTCAAATTTAGGGACATATGTTGTCCAACCAAATTTGTTTTCACCTTCTTTTAGGGCATTTCGTATGCCAGAATTTGCCGAAACACCACCACCAATAGCAATGTGCTTTATGCCTGTTTGTTTTGCAGCAAGTTTTAACTTATCAATAACAATCCCGATAATAGTATACTGTATGGATGCGCAAATATCATTGAGGTGTTCCGAAATAAAGTTAGGGTTGCTTTTTATTTCTTTTTGAATAAAATAGAGAATGGCTGTTTTTAATCCCGAAAAACTAAAATTTAAACCATCTACCTTAGGTTTTGTAAACTTAAAAGCTTTAGGGTTTCCTAACTGTGCACGTTTGTCTATTTCAGGGCCTGCCGGATAGCCTAATCCTAATATCTTACCACTTTTATCATAAGCTTCACCAATCGCATCATCAATGGTTTCCCCAATAACGTCCATGTCAAAATAATTATCGACCTTAACTATCTGCGTATGTCCACCAGAAATAGTCATCCCTAAAAACGGAAACGGAGGTTTTTCAAAACCGTCTTCGTCTATGAAATGCGCTAAAATATGAGCCTGCATATGATTAACGTCAATTAAGGGAATGTTTAAACCATAGGCTAATGATTTGGCAAAAGAGGTTCCTACCAATAGCGACCCCATTAATCCGGGGCCTCGAGTAAATGCAATGGCATGGAGGTCTTCTTTTGTGATCCCAGCCTGTTTTAAGGCCTGATCCACTACGGGCACTATGTTTTGTTGGTGTGCTCTTGATGCTAATTCGGGCACAACACCACCATATGCTTCGTGTATTTTTTGATTGGCTATAACATTACTTAAAATTTTACCGTTATGGATTACAGAAGCGGCAGTATCGTCACACGACGATTCAATTCCTAGAATATAAATATTTTGTGAAGACATTGTAAAAATTGGGCACAATAATTGTTAATTTTGAATCCAGACAAACACCTCTAAACAGAGAATGTACATTGATGCAAAACTAGTCATTTATTTTTTATGTGATTTGTCTTAAAGAGAAGTTTTATAGACTTATAACATGAAAACATTAATTTATTTTAACAAACTAAACATTATAACCCATCAGGCATAGGTTTAAAATATTAGTTAAAATAGTAGCCGTATTGCTACTGCTTTTTACCATATTGGTATTATTACTGTCTATTCCGGCAGTTCAAACCAGTTTGGGCAATTATGCTACCAAACGACTTAACCAAGATTTTGGAACAAACATAAATATAGACAAAGTAGGTTTGCAGTTTAATGGGGATATTGAACTTAAGAACATTTATGTTGAGGATTATAAAAAAGATACACTTATTAGCATAAAAGAACTAAACACTTCTATTTTAAGCTTTAGGAACCTCTACAACGGCAAATTGGTTTTTGGGGATATTGATTTATATGGTCTGATATTTAATATTAAGACCTATAAGGATGCAAAAGGAACTAATTTAGATGTGTTTGTTGCAAAATTTGAAAGCGACAACCCGCGTAAAGGGAAAAGTAAATTTTTGATGTCCTCCAGTGATGTGTCAATTTACGACGGCACGTTTAAATTGATAAATGAGAACAAAGTTGTTTCCAAAGTCCTTGATTTTACAGCATTAAACATTAACGCTACAAACTTTTTGATTAATGGAAGTGATGTAAGTGCACGTATCAATACTCTAAATTTCAACGATAGCAGGGGGTTGGTTATGAATAATTTAATGACCGATTTTGCCTATACATTGACAGATATGACGTTTGCAAATTTGGAAATTGATACAGAACACTCCGTTTTAAAAGGTAATTTGAAATTTTTGTACAAGCGCGAGGATTTACAATATTTTACAGACAAAGTATTAGTAGAGGCTGTCTTTAAGGATTCCGATATTTTATTGGACGAACTCAATGTGTTTTATAATGAGTTCGGAACCAATCAACACGCGCGCTTTAGCGTGGATTTATCTGGAAAGTTAAACGATTTGGTGGCTACCAATTTAAAGTTAACTACCAGCAAGAATACTAGGGTGTACGGAGATATTAACTTTAAAAACCTATTTAGTAAGAAGGCTAATGATTTTTACATGAATGGCTCTTTTAGGGATTTGTCTTCAACATATAAAGATTTAAAAGCACTACTCCCTAATGTTTTGGGAGCTACCATACCATCATCATTCGACAGTTTAGGCAAATTTTCCATTGTAGGGAAATCGCAGGTAACGACTTCGGCTGTAATTGCCGATTTTAAAATGCAAACAGAGTTAGGAGGTATCGACTCCAATTTACAAATAACAAAGGTAAACGATATCGACAATGCTGTATACGAGGGGAAAATGATTTTTGAAGAATTTGACTTCGGGAGCTTTTTAAACGACCCAAATATTGGTAAAGGCTCATTGAATTTTGATGTAAAAGGAAATGGTTTTGTATCAGAAACAATTGATACCCAGGTAAAGGGAGAGATTTTTGAAATTGAATATAACAATTATAGCTACAAGAAAATAAAAGTAGCTGGGAATGTTAGAAATAAGATTTTTGATGGCAACTTAATTACCTACGACAAGAATTTAAGATTAAATTTTAACGGACTTGTGGATTTTTCGGAAGTTGTAAATAAGTATGATTTTGAAGCAAATGTCGATTACGCCAATCTAAACGCACTAAACTTTATTACTAAAGATAGCATTTCTGTTTTTACAAGCCATGTGAAAATGAATATGAATAGCAGTGGTTACGATGACGCTTATGGGAAAATTTCCTTTAAAAAAACATCCTATAAAAATCAAAACGACACCTATTACTTTGATACTTTCGACATATCTTCTCGCTTTGAAGGAGCTACGCGGTTTATTGAGTTGACTTCCCCAGATATTATAGAAGGAAGCTTAAAGGGAAAGTTTAGGTTCAGGGACTTGAAAAAGATTTTCGAAAATTCTTTAGGGCATATTTATACCAATTATGTGCCACATGAGGTGGCAACAGACCAAAGTGTCGATTTTAACTTTAAGATTTACAATAAAATTGTAGAAGTTTTTTTCCCAGAAATAGAGCTTGGAAAAAATACCTATATACGTGGACGCGTAGAAAGCGATGAAAAACAGTTTAGACTTACATTTAGGTCTCCCAAAATTAAATTATTGGACTATTTTGTCAATAATATAGAACTTCAGGTCGATAATAGCAATCCGCTTTTTAATACCTACGTAGAGGTAGACAGTATAAAAACCAAATATTATAATGTTTCCAAGTTCAATTTAATTAACGTTACAGTAAACGATACTTTGTTTATGCGTTCGGAGTTTAATGGAGGAAAACGAAATAATGATAGCTATAACTTAAGTTTTTACCATACCATAAATAAAGACAATGAATCTGTAATTGGCTTTAAAAAATCAGACGTAACCATTAAGGATAATACCTGGTATATCAATAAAGAAAACGATCGTTTAAATAAAGTTTCATTTAATAAGGCCCTGTCTAAATTTAATATAGATAAGTTTAGAATACGCCATAACACAGAGGAAATAAGAATTGAAGGTTTTGTTAAGGATTCGACGGAAAAGGATTTAAAGTTAAATTTTAAAGATGTAGATCTAGCTAAAATAACCCCAGATATAGATAGCTTGTCTCTGGCCGGTAATGTTAATGGAGGATTGAATATTTTACAAAAAAAAGGAAGTTATTTACCTAGTTCGACACTGGTAATTGATAATTTAAAAGTGAATAACTTTTCTTTGGGTGATTTTGATGCCAATATAACAGCAAACAGTACATTGACTACTTATACTATTGATGCAGGCATTAAGAATGACGTTTCAGAATCATTTAAAGCTAAGGGGCATATTAGTACCTTGACTAAGCAACCAACAATAGATGTTGATCTTGAGTTCGATAAATTTAGTTTAAAGCCTCTAAATCCTTTATTACAAGATGTTTTAACCAATGTCCGGGGATTGGCAACAGGATCGGTAAATGTGATTGGTAACCTTAAGCGTCCCGACATTAATGGCAGGTTGAAATTAGAAAAGGCAGGAATGGGTATCCCCTATCTTAATGTCGATTATAGTTTTGCTAACAGCCCAACTATAGCCTTAAAAAACCAAAGTTTCATCTTTAACAAAGTGCAACTAAGCGACACTAAATTTGAATCAAAAGGAACACTTGAGGGAACAATAGATCATGTTAATTTTTCGAAATGGCGATTGGATTTAAACATAAGTACACCACGCTTATTGGTTTTAAATACAAAATATGCCGAGGACGTTCTGTATTATGGTACTGGCTTTATAGGAGGTAACGCAAGTATTAGTGGGGCTACAGAACAATTGGTTATAAGCGTTGTTGGAGAAACAAAGCCGGGGACTGTATTCAAAATTCCGTTGAGTGACACCGAATCCTTTGGAGATAATTCTTTTATTAGGTTTTTAACCAAAGAAGAAAAACAAGCAAGAAAGGAGGGACGCGATTTTGTGTTTAAAGAAATTAAAGGGCTTGAGCTCGATTTTGATTTGGATGTTACTGAAGATGCTGAGCTGGAAATAATCATTAACAAAAATAGTGGGCACGCTTTAAAAGGGAGAGGACGTGGAGGCTTATTAGTAGAGATTAATACAAATGGGAAATTTGATATGTGGGGGGATTTTTCGGTGTTTGAAGGAGTATATAATTTTGCTTATGGCGGTTTAATTGCAAGAACATTTAATGTAAAACCTGGCGGTACCATTAACTGGGAAGGAGAGCCTTTAAGAGCTTGGTTGAATATGGAGGCTATATACAAAACACGCGCCAATCCCTCGCCATTGCTGGATAACCCGATAAACAGAAGTATTCCAGTAGAGCTAGTAATTAATTTAACAGGCTATTTAGAGCAGCCGCAACCAGAATTCAGCTTTGGATTCCCTAACGTTAATTCCACGATAAAATCAGAGTTGCAATATCGATTAGAGTCCAGGGACGACAGGCATAATCAGGCATTATACCTTTTGTCTACCGGGTCGTTTTCAAGAGGTTTAAGTGAGCTTAACTTTTCAGGTACCATTGCAGAGCGTCTTAACGGTATTATTAATGGCATATTTACCAACGAAGACAGTAAGCTCAATATAGGCTTAAATTATGAAGCTGGGGAAAACAGGCCAGATTATAGAACTGACGGCCGATTTGGGGTTACCCTGCAAACCCAAATAAGTGACAGGGTACTAATAAATGGTAAAGTTGGTGTGCCTGTAGGCGGAGCGGGAGCCAATGAAACAGTTGTAGCTGGCGATGTAGAAATCGATTTTCTTCTAAATGAAGAAGGTACTTTAACCGCCAAAGTATTTAATAGAGAAAATAGCATACGAAACTTTGGTGAAGCAATAGGATATACCCAAGGAGTAGGCTTGTCTTACAATGTAGATTTTGATACTTTCAAAGAGTTGATACGAGGCTTTTTAAAAAAATCAAAAAAACTAGAAGATAAAGATTTGGACGAATCTGAAGAAAAAGAAGACAGTGCACTGCCAGATTTTATAACAACAAAAGAAGCCTCTAAAAATTAGAATTCGCAATATTTCAGCCTAATTCTCAGGCTTTTTTCTTTAAAATCGTTTTTTTTATTAACTAAAACGTTATAGTTTAACAAGTCTTGTTAAAATACTCAAAATGCTATAGTTTTATGGTTTTTGTTTATTAATTTTACTTGCAAAATTAGAATATTTAATGCCAAACAAGATAAAGAAACTAGCTGTTTTAACATCAGGAGGCGATTCTCCGGGAATGAATGCAGCTATTCGTTCCGTAGTTAGAACCTGTGCATATCATAAAATAGAATGCATAGCCGTTTACCGAGGATATGAAGGATTAATGGAAGGTGACTTTAAACCTATGAATGCTCGTAGTGTTAAAGACATTATTAATAAAGGAGGTACTATATTAAAATCTGCCCGGTCGGATGAATTTAGAACTAAAGAAGGCCGCCTAAAAGCTTTCAATAAATTAAACGAGGCCAATGTTGATGGATTAGTTGTTATTGGGGGAGATGGTACGTTTACCGGAGCCCTCGTGTTTAACCAGGAATATGATTTTCCCGTTATGGGAATACCAGGAACTATCGATAACGATATTTTTGGCACATCACATACATTAGGTTTCGACACAGCCTTGAATACAGTTGTTGAAGCAATCGATAAAATTAGGGATACTGCAAGTTCCCATAATAGGCTTTTCTTTATAGAAGTAATGGGACGTGATGTAGGACACATTGCTTTAAATACAGGTATTGCAGGTGGGGCAGAAGAAATTTTAATTCCAGAGGAAGATCTTGGTCTGGATAGACTTGTAGATTCTTTAAACAAAAGCAGGAAATCGGGAAAATCCTCAAGTATTGTTATTGTTGCTGAAGGAGATAAAATTGGTAAAAACATATTTGAGTTAAAAGATTATGTCGATGAAAATATGTCCGGATACGATGTAAGAGTATCTGTTTTAGGACACATGCAACGTGGCGGTTCGCCATCTTGTTTCGATCGTGTTTTAGCCAGTAGAATGGGGGTAAAAGCAGTTGAGTCGTTATTAGAAGGAAAATCTAACTTTATGGTTGGATTGTTGAATAATAAGATGGAATTAACACCTTTGGAAAAAGCGATTAAAGGAAAATCAAAAATAAACTTAGAATTATTGCGTGTCTCAGATATTATGAGCACTTAACATTTTATAAACTAGATTATGTCAAAATTAAAATTAGGAATTAACGGATTTGGAAGAATAGGTAGAATTGCTTTTAGAGTAGCAGCTTCTAGACCAGATATTGAAGTAGTTGGAATCAATGATTTGTTAGATGTAGAACATTTAGCTTATTTGTTAAAGTATGATTCTGTACACGGGCAGTTTGATGGAACTATCGAAACTAAAAATGGTAATTTGGTAGTTAACGGTAATGAAATCAGAATTACTGCAGAGCGCAACCCAGAAGATTTAAAGTGGGATGCTGTTGGTGCTGAAGTTGTATTAGACTGTACTGGTATCTTCACAAATTTAGAAGGTGCTCAAAAACACATTACTGCGGGTGCTAAAAAAGTAGCAATATCTGCGCCATCTGCTGATGCTCCAATGTTTGTAATGGGAGTTAACCACAAAGAAATAACTCCAGACCACACTATCGTATCTAATGCTTCTTGTACAACAAACTGTTTAGCTCCATTGGCTAAAGTAATTAATGATAAGTTTGGAATTGCTGAAGGTTTAATGACAACTGTTCATGCTGCAACTGCAACGCAATTTACAGTAGATGGACCATCTAGAAAAGACTATAGATTAGGACGTGCATCCTTAAACAATATTGTGCCAGCATCTACTGGAGCAGCAAAAGCTGTGGGTAAGGTTATTCCAGAATTAAACGGGAAACTAACAGGTATGGCATTTAGAATACCTACTGTAGACGTATCGGTGGTAGACTTAACTTGTCGCTTAGAAAAGAGTGCTAGCTTTGATGAAATTAAAGCAGCTATAAAAGAAGCTTCAGAAAATGAGCTTAATGGCGTTTTGGGTTACACTGAAGAAGGTGTTGTATCTCAGGATTTTGTTTCTGAACCAAAAACAAGTACATTTGATGCTAATGCCAGTATGGCGTTAAACGATAACTTTGTGAAGTTAGTATCTTGGTATGATAACGAGTTTGGTTATTCAACTAAATTAGTTGATTTAGCTCAGCATATCGGTTCTTTATAATATTATTTAATTATTAATTTGTAACGACTCCACAGAAGGTTGTGTTAAAAAGCAGTATTCTGTGGAGTTTTTTTAATCTATAAGACTTATGATTTTAATTGTTGATAGTGGTTCTACAAAATCCGATTGGATAGCAGTTGATAAAAATGGTAAACAATTGATGGAAAAAATACGCACTAAAGGGTTAAACCCAGCTATTTTACCAGAAAAGAAACTGAAAAAAATAATTAAGAAAAATAAGGACTTGAAGGCTAACAGAGCTGAGGTAACACACGTGTTTTTCTACGGTGCTGGATGCGGAACAGAAAAGCCTACAGCGATGTTAAAAGCTGTGCTAGAAGAAATTTTTGAAAATGCTCTTGTTGAAGTTAATGAAGATACGATGGCAGCAGTTTACTCTACCATTAACGACCCTAACGAAGCGGCAGTGGTGTGTATTTTAGGTACTGGGTCTAATTGTAGTTATTACGATGGTGAAAAGGTGCACCAACGAGTGGATTCCCTTGGTTATTCTATTATGGATGATGCTTCTGGAAATTACTATGGACGTCAATTAATAAGAGATTATTACTTTAACCATATGCCAGAAAATGTGAAAATAGCATTTGGCAGTAAATTTAATATGGAAGCGGACTATATAAAGTACAATTTATATAAACAACCCAATCCAAATGCCTATTTGGCAAATTTTGCAGAGTTTATGTTTTTACATAAAGATTCCGAATATACCGTTAACTTGATAAAAGAAGGTATTCGATTGTTTGCCAGGAATATGATCATGCAATTTAAAGAAGAATTAAAAGATGCTCCAGTGCACTTTGCAGGATCTATAGCTTACTTTTCTCAAAACGAAATAAAAGAAGTAGCAGAGGAGATGGGCTTTAGAGTGGGTAACTTTGAGCGCAGACCTATAGAGGGCTTGGTTTCATTTCATACCAAAAACCTTTAACAGGTACATATTTTATTTACAAAAGGAAGTTTATATTTGAAAACTTAATCTTTTGCATAAAAATTCCGCATTCTATATTTCAAATAAAGATAATAAGCGTTCGCTTATTAAACACATAATGCAAGAGCACCTTATTGGTAACTATTCCAATTTAAAAGGTGCTCTTTTTTCTGAAATAACCGTTGAGAAATTTATTCAAGAAGAAATACGGCATGGGCGTTATGATGTGGTAGCTTCCACTAAAAATAGTTTAGAAAAATCTTCTCAAGGCGAACGAAAAAAAGCATTATTAAACCATCTCATTTCCCAAAACCCCGAATATCTTGTTGTAGATAATGTTTTTGGTAGTTTAGATACAGCCGCACAGATAGAAATTGAAGAAACCCTAACGCAGTTAAGTTGTAAAATACCAATAATACAGATTACCAATAGAAAAACAGATATTTTACCTTTTATAGATGATGTCTACCAGTTACGGGACGGAAAGCCTGTACTGTTAAATAGTACAGAAACTCCAAAAACACTATCCCAGTTTAAAAAATTTGTAGAGACTTTACCTAAGGCCTATCGAAACGATTGGGAGACAATAGCACCATTGGTTAAATTCAATAATGTTACCATAGCCTATAATGACAGACCGATAGTAAAGGATATTTGCTGGGAAATTAAACCCGGTGATTTTTGGCAGTTAGTAGGTCCCAATGGTTCTGGTAAGAGCACATTGCTAACATTGATTTCTGGAGACAATCCCAAAGCCTTTAATCAGGATATAACCTTGTTTGGAGTAAAAAAGGGGACAGGGGAAAGTGTTTGGGAAATAAAAAAGAAAATCGGGTACTTTTCATCTGAGATGTTGAGAGGAATAACCCGTTTGGATTCTGTCGGGAATATGATTGCGTCTGGCTTTTTCGATACAATAGGTCTGTATAGAGTTCCTAGCAACGAACAGATCAAGATTGTGCAACATTGGTTGCGCGTCTTTGGGATGTACAAAATAAGGAAACAAAGCTTTTTGTCCCTATCAAGGGGTTATCAACGTTTGGTGTTAATAGCTAGGGCAATGGTTAAGCATCCGCCCTTACTTATTTTGGATGAGCCTACCAATGGACTGGATGATTGTGATGTTGCTATTTTATCGGAATTGATAAACAAAATAGCCAATGAAACGGACACTGCAATTTTGTACGTTTCACACAGGAAAGAAGATAAACTCTTAACTCCGGATTTTATATACGAGTTAACACCCAATAATGAAGGCTCAACAGGTAGTATTGTCGTTGCTTCTTAAAAGATAGTTGTTTTACTTGGTAATCGAAATTTATATGCTTCGAGGCAGTTTTCTAATAACTTAAATAAAAGGAGTAGACGTTACCGCGTCCTCGTTTACATCCTAAATAAAAATTATCGGGAATACCTTCGTAGAAATCTACTTTGGAGATAGCATAAGTGCAATCGGTACACTCAGATGGTTTAAAAATAAGCTTGTTGTTTTCTATTATGTCGGGAAGCTCACATTCGGTATTTAAATAATAATTCCCTAAAAGTTTGTTGTTATTGTTAAATACTAAGATCAAATTGGTCACTTTTTTAGTAGGTCCCCAGTGCCAACTAGATGTCATGACTTTAAAAACTTCATTTGTTTTAGTAGTAATATTTCCCAAATAGGTTAGATGGGTCTCTGTGTCACCAGATGCACTCCACTTGCCAAAAACAAAACGCTGTTCTTTAACATTTCTAAGTAAAACAGTTTGTCTTATTTCTTCGTCTTGAAGTTGGGCAAATGCAGTTGAACAAAAAAACAAAGTCATGAATGCTATTAAGTGTGCTTTCATATAGGGATGTGGTTTGGTTAAGGCTTGCCAAAATAATAAAAAAATATTAAATAACACCAAAGATGTTTAAATAGCTGAAATTAAATAAGTTGCATTTGTGTGTTGAACTTAAAATTTAAGTACCTTGTGCAGGTACGGAAGAGTGTATTGATTTTAAACCCTATAAATTTGCATTGTGTTTTTAACCAATGGCTGCGTGTAATCGTATAAAAAAGCTGGGTAGTTTGTCTTCATTTTGTACTTTTATGCCAATATTAATTACTACATCTATGCAATTATCTAAAGAAGAGGTTTTAGCTCAAGCCAATTCAGTTAGTAAAGGTACTTTAATGGAGACTTTGCAGATTGAAATAGTGGATTTTGGGCCAGATTTTTTAACAGCAAGAATGCCTGTGAATTCTAGGGTCTATCAGCCTGACGGATTGCTTCATGGTGGTGCTACAGCAGCTTTAGCAGAAAGTGTCGGTAGTTTTGCCTCGCATATTTTTTTGGACACCAAAAAATTTTTTATACGAGGTATAGAAATAACTGCTAACCACCTAAAAGGCGTTAAAGATGGTTACGTATATGCAAAGGCGACATTTTTGCATAAAGGACGAACAACCCAATTGTTGGATATTAAAGTAACGGATGATGAAGGTAATTTGATTTCAGTAGCCAAATTGTCAACCATTTCATTACCTAAAAACCAATAGTTTAGATGACTTTGGATGATTTTTTCAAACGTATTAATGAACAATACGAAAGTAAACTTCCGTTTGTAGTATACAGAAAGCCCAATGAAATAAAAATTGTTTCGCTGCTCCAAAAATCTGATGATGTATTTGCTGTTCAGGATTTTAACGAGCAAGGCTTTGTGTTTGCGCCTTTTGATAAGAGTAGGGAAAAGACCATTCTGATACCAATAACCCATTCAGAAACTATTTTTGTTGACTCCGAAGAGCTAGTGGGAGGTGGAATATGCTTAAATAGAACTGTATTAAGTTCGGGTAGCGGTAGTAACGAAACAGATAAGCAGGAACATATTGAGCTGGTACAAAGCAGTATAAACGAAATCAAAAATAAACAGTTTAAAAAGGTGGTATTATCTCGAAAAGAGAAAGTAATACTTCAAGAAAACAGCCCCATAGCACTATTAAAGAAGTTGTTGGATTTGTATAAGGAGGCATTTGTTTATTGTTGGTATCATCCTAAAATTGGACTTTGGTTAGGTGCAACACCTGAAACGCTAATTAAAATTGATGGAAAAAAATTTTCAGTCATGTCATTAGCTGGAACTCAAGGGTATAAGGGAGATGAAAGCGTAACATGGGGTGTTAAAGAAAAAAATGAACAAAGCTATGTTACTGACTATATAATCAGCAGCTTGGATGGTTTTTCAGATAGCGTAAAAGTTTCAGGGACCCAAACAGTCAAAGCTGGCAATTTATTGCATTTAAGAACCCAGGTTTCAGGAACTCTGAGTAGGGGTGTAAATGGTTTAAAAGACTTACTTTATAGATTGCATCCTACACCGGCAGTTTGCGGATTGCCAAAAGAAACCTCTAAGCAGTACATTTTAAAAAGCGAAAACTATAATCGTGAGTTTTATTCTGGCTTTTTAGGAGAGCTTAATATGGAAACCCAGATAGCTCCCCGAACAGGTAAAAGAAACATTGAAAATAGAGCTTATACAGTAAACAGAAAACACACCCAACTGTATGTAAACTTAAGATGCATGCAAATTAAGGCTAATGAAGCTTTAGTATATGTTGGAGGAGGAATTACGGAAAGTTCCATTCCTGAAAAAGAATGGGAAGAGACAGTGTTAAAATCTTTGGTGATTAAAAGTATCCTGTAGCTAAATTATTAAGGGCTTATTTTATATTTTTGCCTTAGATTAAAACTTCATGATATACCCAAAAATTCCCTTGGCTCAAACAGTTGTACAGCTGTTTAAAGCTAAAAACATAAAACATGTAATTATTTCTCCTGGCAGTAGAAATGCTCCGTTAACCATAGGGTTTTCTAACGATGTGTTTTTTAAATGCTATAGTATTGTCGACGAACGTTGCGCGGCCTTCTTTGCCTTGGGGATTGCACAGCAATTAAAGGAGCCTGTGGCTGTTATTTGTACATCGGGTAGTGCTTTGTTAAATTATTATCCAGCTGTTGCAGAGGCATTTTACAGCAATATTCCCCTAGTGGTGCTTTCAGCAGATAGGCCCAAGCATTTAATAGGTGTAGGAGATGGACAAACAATCAATCAAAAGAATGTATTTGCCAATCATATTTTGTATGAGGCCAATTTAAAATTAGATATAAAGGATGAAAATAACATTCCTGTAGACGAAGAGTTGCCGATACTAAAAAACCTTGAGGATAAGTTGGAGCGTTTCCTGGGCTTACAAAAAGGAATACAGGTCTATAACGAAGGTGAAATCAATAGCGCTGTAAATCATGCTATAATAAAGAAAGGGCCTGTGCATATAAATGTGCCTTTCGACGAACCTCTTTATGAGGTAGTTGAAACTCCATGTGTTTCCCCAAAAGTTGAAGAGGTACAGTTTAAGTCAAAAACAATTGATGCCTACGAGTTACAAGAGTGTTTAGAGTATTGGAATGCAGCTTCTAAAAAGATGATACTAGTGGGGGTGAATTACCCTGACGAAATTGAGCAAAAATGGCTTGATGAACTAGCCGAAGACGATAGTGTTATGGTATTTACCGAAACAACATCTAATATACAACACGATAATTTTTTCCCAAGTATTGATCAGATAATTGCCCCGTTGTCTCCCGATAAACAAAAACAATTGCAACCTGATGTGCTTTTGACTTTTGGAGGCTTAATTGTTTCTAAAAAAATAAAAGCACTGTTACGAAAATATCAGCCCAAACAACACTGGCATGTAGATGAGAAATCGGCCAACGATACATTTTTTTGTTTAAATAAGCATATAAAAACTTCTCCAAATCAGTTTTTTGAGTCGTTTTTCGAAAAGCAGACACATTATGTAAAAAGTACTTATAAAGACATTTGGCTTGCTGTAAAAGAATACCGAATAGAGAAGCACAAGGCCTATCTAAAAGAAGTTCCGTTTTGCGATTTAAAGGTCTTCGATGTGGTATTGAGAAACATTCCTGATAATAGTGTGTTACACGTTAGTAATAGTTCGGCAATTCGTTATATGCAACTTTTTAATTGCAATAAGACGGTTCAGGTGTTTTGTAACCGAGGAACCAGTGGTATAGATGGGAGTACAGCAACTGCAATAGGGGGTTCTGTAGTGAGTGAAAGGCGCACCACTTTTATAACAGGGGATTTAAGTTTTTTCTATGATAGCAATGCATTGTGGAATAATTACACTCAAAAAGATTTTAGGATTGTTGTTATAAATAACCAAGGAGGAGGGATTTTCAGAATCCTTCCCGGGCATAAGAATACAGCGAATTTTGAAACCTACTTCGAAACCCGTCACGACCTAACGGCTGAACACCTATGTAAAATGCATGGTTACAAATACACTATGGCATCGACCGAAATGGGGTTAAAGAAGGTGTTAAAGGAATTTTATGAAGATGGAGAGCGACCAAAACTGTTAGAGGTGTTTACGCCCAGGGAATTGAATGACGAGCTGCTTTTGCAGTATTTTGATTATTTAAAGTAGAATAACCTATGCTTCTCCGTAGAACAAAGAGCTAAAATGTTATATTTAAAACTTATTTAAAAACCGATTTTATCATGAACAAACGAGATGAACTTATAGCTAAGTATGTAATTGAGCTAAAAGACAAATTTAATATTGATGCGGACATGGAGCTGTTAGCCAAGATAACTGTAGGATGTGGTCCGTCGATTTATAATGCAGATGCTTCGACTGTTTCTAGTTCTGACGAATCAGAATTGGATAGAGTAAAAACCAATTTTTTAATTAAAAAGTTAGGTCTAGACGATAATGAGGAACTGGATCAAGCTATAGCTTCTGTCATGGAAAAGTACGGAAAGACGAATCGAAGTAAGTATAGGGTGGTTGTTTATTATTTGTTAACCAAGTATTTTAGCAAAGAATCCGTTTACTAAAGTAAAAAAGTTGTCTAAAACACCTATTTAACTAGTATTTTAGACAACCTATTTTCTCTGCGGAACTTTTAGAATAGTCGGTTCTTTTGATTATTTTATCTTTTTGCGTGTTTTTAAAGTTAAAGGCTTACGCGTGTAACCAAACAAGCGGTAATCTTTTATAAGGTCTGCTGTTCCTTCGGGAACCATATCTTCCCAACCATGATCTCCTTCATTTATCATTTGTAAAATTTGCCTAGAGAAAATATTCATAATGCTTGAATCATACTCTTTAATATCGGATACTTTACCGTTGTACTTAAAGAATTTGTACAATTCTTTCATTCTAGGGTATACCTTTAAGTTCTCACTGTTTATTAGCTCTCCAGTGTCAGGATTTAGCATAGGGTAAAGGTAAACCTTTAAATCCTTGAAGAATAACTTACCAAAGGCTTCAAGAATACCTCCACTTAAGTGTCTGTAATATTTTTCATCAAAAATATCTACCAGATTACTAACTCCCATCGCAAGTCCCATTCTTGCTTTGGTGTATTTAGAGAAATATTCTACAACTTTATAATATTCCTGGAAGTTGGAAATCATAACCGATTGTCCTAATGAACATAGTAAATCGGCTCTGTCGATAAAATCCTGTTCATCAATCTCGCCTTCAGCTCTTAAATTAGACAGTGTTATTTCAAAAACAACAATAGTATTCTTAGGGTTGACCCTGTTTTCTTTGATAAACATATCGTATGACTTCTCATACATCTCCATATTAACTTTTGTAACAGGCCTAAAGCTGCCGCGCAGTGCCAAAACATTCTTTTTATAGAAAACTTTGGCAGGAAGCACATTGGTGCCGTCTGGTCCAAACATTACGGCGTCGGTCATGCCATTTTTAACCAACTGCAAACTCATTAAGCGATTGTCCACATTTTTAAATACAGGGCCAGAGAAGTTTATGGTGTCTATTTCCAGTTGGTCTTTGTCTAGGTGATCGTACAAATAACGCAATAATTTTTTTGGCTCGTTGTACTTATAGAAGGCTCCATATATTAAATTAGTCCCTAAAACACCTAGTGTTTCTTGTTGTAGCCTAGCATCGGTTTCTTTAAAGCGTACGTGTAAAATGATTTCGTTATACCCTTTGTTTTCTTCAACCTGATATTTAATACCTACCCAACCATGACCTTTGTACTGCTTAGCGAAATCTATCGTGGCAACGGTATTGGCATAGGTAAAAAATATTTTGTTTGGGTGCTTGTCTCTTGTAATGCGCTGTTCCATGAGTTCCATTTCATGGGTAAGCATTTTTCTTAAACGAGCTTCGGTAACATAACGTCCATCATCTTCAGCTCCATAAATAGCGTCACTAAAATCCTTGTCGTATGCAGACATTGCCTTTGCTATGGTTCCAGAAGCACCTCCAGCCCTAAAAAAATGCCTGGCTGTTTCCTGTCCTGCACCAATTTCGGCAAAAGTTCCGTAGATGTTTTCGTTTAAATTTATACGTAAGGCCTTTGATTTCAATGAAGGAACATCATCAAATTCTTTATCGCCTTTTATGGTAATTTCCATATCATTTTATAGGTTATATCTTATGCTTACAAAGGTATTAAATAAGATAGGTAAAATAAAAAATAAGCTTATTTTTGTCTAAAATTAACGTTTTTGAAAGTAACTTTTCTCGGTACAGGCACATCTCAAGGCATTCCAATAATAGGCAGTAAGCACCCCGTGTGTCTTAGCGACAACCCTAAAGACAAGCGATTACGTGTTTCTGTTCTTATTGAATGGGGCAATGTATCGTATGTTGTAGACTGTGGCCCGGATTTTAGGCAACAAATGTTGCGAGCTAATGTAGAAAGGTTGGACGGAATTTTACTTACACACGAGCATACCGATCATGTTATTGGCTTAGACGATATAAGGCCTTTTTATTTTAGGCAAGGCGATGTTCCGATATATGGACATGAGAGAGTGTTAGGTGAATTAAAAAAGCGTTTTGAATACATTTTCACGACAGAAGATAAATACCCGGGAGCACCCTCTGTGAAAACAAACATAATCAAGAACGCGCCCTTTGAGTTAAGTGGTTTAGAGGTTGTGCCTATTAATGGCATGCACAATAAGTTGCAGGTGTTTGGGTTTAGGTTTGGGGATTTTGCATATTTAACCGATATGAAAACCGTGTCGGACAAAGAGGTTGAAAAAATTAAAAACATAAAAGTATTGGTTGTTAACGCACTCCGGATTGAACCGCACATTGCGCATTTTAATCTAGAAGAAGCCTTGCGGTTTATTGAAAGAGTACGGCCTGAAAAAGCTTATATTACCCATATAAGTCATTTGTTGGGTTTCCATGACGAAGTGGAGGAGACATTGCCTAAAGATGTGTATTTGGCTTATGATGGCCTTCAGTTAACATTATAGAGTAAATCATTAAATTATTGATTGTGATGAAACAGAAGATTTTTATATACCTATTCGTTTTTTCCATATTGCTGGTGCTGTTCCAGTATGTAAATGCCAAGCGTGTTTTTGAGGATTTAAATGGTAGGCTTGAAAGTAATAAAGCAAAGCTTGAAAAGTACAAGGACTCTATTGCTGTAATGCAAGATGATATTTTAACGCTGTCTCATTTTAATTTAGATAGAAATGAAGACGCCATAAGTTATTTTGAGGCAGACGGGTATAACGTAAGTGAGTTGATGCCGTTTATAAAGGATGAACTTTATAAGTTAAACGAAGTGAAAGGTGAGCACCCAATTGTCCCATATGCTGCAAGTGAAGGTCGAAAAATGCTCATAAATACCGTTAAGCTATTAAATCATAAGTGGATTATTGCCGATTTCTCTGATGGACAGTATTGGGGAGAGCTATTCTTGACTTATGAAATCACTAAAGAAAAAGAGCTTAAGTTTGAGCTTGTTGAATCGTTTTTATACCCTTTTTATTAGCTAATTAATCAGCTCTGTAGGCTGTTCCTTTCTGTTTGATGACCTCTCCAACATACGAATACTCGTATGTATAAGAGGAATCCGTTGTTGTTAGTATTTTTAAATGGATGTCTTTCTGTTCTGCCATATTCTTGGGATTAATGGTTTTAAATACAACCTCGCAGTCATTTATCCATCTTAACTGGGCGGAATCTATTTTGTTGTTGTAAGTTTCTATTTGGAGTACTTCTGTTCTTTTAAATTTAGATTTATACAAAACACCATCTATGGTAACTTCGCTATAAAACGTGCCAGTTTTGTAATCAACACAATTGCGGCTTGTCTGGTAGCATGCACAAAGGCTTAAAAAAAAGGGAAGGATCAAGAGCCTCATAAAAAAAGTTTTAGCAAAACTACTAAAGAATTATGGATTTGTAGTTGAAAAAACCGTCCAAAACACTACCTGTTGATATGTTTAGCCTTCATAGCTTTTAAAGCTGCCATCAGAATAAAAGACAACAATGCGCTCAATGGATTTGCTTTTTTGTGTATGAACATTTGGATCTTTCTCCTTGGGGTTGACTGGAGACTCGTTTGCTTCAAAAGCATTCGGTTTATTAGTGGAAGGGAAGGAGCCCTTGCCGTTTAGTAGCCAATAAATTTCTACTTCAGGAAAAGCAGAAAGAACCTTTAAAACAAACTCAAGACTGGGTTTGTTTCTGCCGGATAATATATGTGAAATACTTGAGCGTTGAACGCCTACCTTTTCCGCAAAGGAGGAAGCCGATTCACCGTAATATTCCATGATATATTGAAGTCTTTTAGCGAATGCTTCATTGTTTACCATTGTAAAAACATAGTTAGAGATTTGCTGTTTACAAATGTAGTAAATAATATGTTGGTTACTGAATTGTGTGCTAAAAAGATTAAAATTATTTAAATTTATAATTTATATTAATGACTCTAATAAGCTGATAATAAATTTATTATGATTTTACTCTTCTTGCTGTTTGTTTTCCTTTGCATTGGTCTTTGTTTTTATAATAGAAGTTGTAAACAATTGTAAACAAATCAATAAAATCTTTATGTATACAATTGTAAAAGTGTAATTGTTTACATTTGTGCGGTAAAATAATTTTGATGAAAGTAGAAGAAATTAAGTCTCTATTCCAGGGGCAAAAAGAACACACATTAACACATAGATATGTTACTAATAGTCATATAGTACATTTGCTAGATGATTTAAAAAAACATGTGGATGTGGAAGTAATTGGAACATCTGTTTTAAACGATAGTATTTGGGGATTGAAAATTGGCACTGGCAATAAAAGGATATTAATGTGGTCTCAAATGCATGGTAACGAATCAACAACAACAAAGGCAATATTTGATTTATTGAATACATTCGTCAATGTTTCCAGTTTAAATTATATTCTAGAAGCATGCACATTATATATTATCCCTATCTTAAATCCAGATGGAGCCAAGGTTTATACACGTATTAATGCCAATGAGGTCGATTTAAATAGAGATGCTCAGTTGTTGTCCCAGCCCGAGAGTTTGGTTTTAAAGCAGGCTTTTGAGGCCTTCAAGCCTCATTTTTGCTATAATCTACATGGGCAACGGACTATTTTTAGTGCGGGAAAGACAAACAAGCCTGCTACTGTTTCGTTTTTAGCGCCCGCACAGGATAAAGATTGTACAATTACAGCTAATAGAAAAGTTGCTATGGAAGTTATTGGGGTTATGAACGGAGCCTTGCAACAGCTTATACCTAATCAAATAGGGGTTTACGACGACGCTTTTAATTTAAATTGCGTTGGTGATACCTTTCAGAGTAAAAATGTGCCGACCATTTTGTTCGAAGCTGGTCATTTTCATAATGATTATGAAAGAGAGCATACGCGGGAATACATTTATATTTCTTTGTTGAGTTCTCTTGATTATATAGCGAAACATAATGTTGATGGTAGTAATTATAAGTCCTACTTGGATATTCCTGAAAATGAAAAATGTTTTTTAGATATTATTATAAGAAATGTGAACTTAGGAACTGAAACAGAAGAAACTATTGCTGATGTAGGTGTATTGTATCAGGAAAAATTGGTGGATAGCAAAGTAGAATTTATACCAAAAATTGAATCTATTGGTAATTTGGATGGTTTTTTTGGGCATAAAGAGTTAAATGCAAATCGATTGCAGGTATTGGGAGCAGATGGTCAGTCGTTAAAAACGGGAGACGAAAACGTTTTCGTAATTATGAAAAATGAAAAAATCTCATTATTATTGGGATAAAGGGCATCATTTGTCCGTAATTTTTAATAAAAATATACTATTTTTGATTTTTATTTAAGAATAGTTAATTATGGGGAAAATAAAATTAGACGAAATCGACCACCAAATTCTTGATATGTTAATCGACAACACAAGAATTCCTTTTACGGATATTGCAAAAAAACTATTGATCTCGGCCGGAACGGTTCATGTTAGGGTGAAAAAGATGGAGGAATCCGGTATTATTAGAGGTTCGTCCCTAACTTTAGACTATAAAAAACTGGGGTATTCGTTCATTGCCTATGTAGGCGTATTTTTGAATAATACATCACAAACAAAGTTTGTTTTAGAGCGCGTTAACGAAATACCTTTTGTTACGGTTGCACATATTACAACAGGGAAATTCAATATCTTTTGTAAAATTAGGGCTAAAAGTACTGAGCATGCTAAGGAGGTTATTTTTATGCTAGATGATATTGAAGGGGTTTACAGGACAGAGACCATGATTTCTCTAGAAGAGAGCATAAATGATAAAAAACGATTGATGCACTCTATTTTTAATGAAATGTAATTCTTAAGAAGAAAGATTCTAATAGCAAAAGTCCTCACCAATGCATATGCAAAAATGTATTGGTGAGGACTTTTCTTTTAGCATAACTACCTCAGAACATTCACGCGAGGCTAGGCTTAGGGCATTTAAAAATCGATTATTGAGTAAAAATTATACTATTCCTCTTCGTCTTTTAAAATTTCTGAAGAAATTATGGGCTCGCCAGTATCAACCACAACATTTCCCAAATCATTAACTTCAACGTTGTCTTTGTCAAAATTAGTCATCGTATAATGAAGTTTACTGCTCACTTTTACTAAATAAATAGCTTCGTTAGTTCTTATTTCTACCGCTTCAATGGTTTGGTTGTGATGGTCGTCAAACTTTATAATATCGTCATCCCCATAGCCGTCTGGAAATTTTTCTGTTAGAAGTTTCAGTACTTCAGGGGTTAGCTTTTTGTAATCAACAATAATTCTCTTCATAGTTAAAAAAATTTTTGGTTGACATTAAACTAATTCTATTCTGAGAGAAATAGCAACTTCTATAAATTTACAAATTATTTTGAATTTAAAAGTTAACTCGCATAAAATTTGAAGGCTTCTAAAATAATTTTGTCTTCTACTAGGCAATCAATCTTAGGTTTCCCGATGGCTTCCAGAAGGACAAAGTTTATGTTGCCGTGATAGTTCTTTTTATCGTACTTGAGCAAATCCATTATTTGAGGGTAGTCATTCTCTGTTATTTCAACGTGTCCGTAATGTCCTTTTAGGATGTTTTTAATCTCTAATGTGGTTTCCTTTGGGAAACCTGTTAGTTCTGTTGAAATATAGCTGGCTAACACCATCCCAATAACAATGGCTTCTCCGTGTAATAAGGTTGTCTTGTCCGGATTGCTTAAAAAATAAGATTCTATAGCGTGACCCAGGGTGTGACCATAATTCAAGGTCTTTCTTAGTCCACTTTCAAAAGGGTCGATATCAACAACATGTTTTTTTATGAGTACCGATTCATAAATAAGCTCGTCTAAATCATCTAAAGTCAATTTCGATAAATCCTTGAACTTATTCCAATACGATACATTGTTAATTAGTCCATGCTTTAACATTTCGGCAAGACCAGAGCGCATTTGGTTTTGTGGTAAAGTACTTAAAAATTGAGTATCAATAAGTACTATGTCTGGTGTGCTAATAACACCAATTTGGTTTTTTAAATGACCAAGGTCAACGCCAGTTTTGCCTCCAACAGATGCGTCTACCATTGCTAGTAATGACGTAGGCACATTAATATAGGCTATTCCTCTTTTAAATGTTGATGCTACAAAACCGCCAAGGTCGGTAATAACACCGCCACCAATATTTATAAGCAAGCTCTTCCTGTCTGCATCAAGCTCAGAAAGTGTATTCCAAACCCCTACGCACGTATCTATAGTTTTATGTTCTTCGCCAGCTTCGATTTCAATGATCTCTATGGCTGTGTCTGTTTCTAATTTGGATAAAAAATAAGGCAAGCAATTTTCATGTGTGTTCTCGTCAACCAAAATAAAGATTTTAGAAAAGTTGTTCTCTTTAAGGTGTTGGTTTATAGAGGGGAAACAAGCGTCGTTAAAGTGAATTATCCCGTTGTTTGCTGTAATAGAATCCATAAAATAATTGCTTTTTTTTTAAGGCTGTGAAATTAAGGAGAATTTTATATAAATGGTAACTTAGGATAATTATATTTGCGAAAATTTTTCATTTATAATGCGTACAGATCGAATATTTGATAATACAGAAATTGCGTTCTCCTTAAAAAGTGATTCTGAGTTAGAACGTGCATATTATTTATTTAAAATGATTTCTATAGAGCCTTTGGTGCGTATTGGAACCAAAGCTACTAATTTGGCTATTAAGGCCAAGTTACCTGTTGATGGATTGATACGTTCTACGGTTTTCGATCATTTTTGTGGAGGGGTTAGCGAAGAAGATTGTTTGCCCGTGATTGAAAAAATGTACGATAAAGGTGTTAGCTCTGTTTTAGATTATTCAGTAGAAGGGAAGGAAGTTGAGAATGAGTTTGACGCTGCTTTGGATATAACACTTAAAATTATTGATTTTTCAAAATCTATCGATGCTATGCCAATTGCTGTGTTTAAACCAACAGGATTTGGCAGGTTTTATTTATATGAAAAACTAGGTAGAGGAGAAACGCTTACAGATAAAGAGCAGGCCGAATGGGGCAAAGTAGTAGATCGTTTTGATTTAGTGTGTAAAAAGGCCAAAGAAAATAATATAGCTGTTTTAATTGATGCAGAGGAGAGCTGGATGCAAGATGCAGCCGACGATCTGGTGACGGCCATGATGAAAAAATACAATACCGAAAAACCGGTTGTTTTCAATACCTTACAGATGTACAGGCACGATAGGTTTGCGTTTTTAAAACAACAACATGCAGAAGCCAAAAAAGAAGGTTACTATTTGGGGTATAAATTGGTTCGTGGTGCCTATATGGAAAAAGAGAACGAACGTGCCGAGGAAAAAGGTTATGTGTCCCCGATTTGTGTTAATAAAGAGGCTACCGATGTTAATTTCAATAAAGCAGTAATGTATATGCTCGATAATATAGAGGATATGTCTCTATTTGCTGGGACCCATAACGAAGAAAGCTCGTACTTGTTAATGGATATTATGCAGGAAAAAGGACTTAAAGCCAATGACGACCGTATTTGGTTTGGTCAGCTTTACGGAATGAGTGACCATATAAGTTTTAATTTGGCAAAAAGAGGCTACAATGTCGCTAAGTACATTCCGTTTGGTCCTGTAAAAGATGTTATGCCCTACCTTATAAGAAGAGCGGAAGAAAACACTTCTGTGGCCGGACAAACGGGGCGGGAACTCATGTTGTTGTCTAAAGAGAGAAAACGAAGAAAAAAACGATAGTTTTTTCTTGAAAAGCCTCAAGTTTATAGTAAGCAAATAACTTATTTTTTAGCAAAGTTTATTACGGTAGCTATACTGTCGCAATTCTCAACCGTTAAAACAATATCATTTTCATTATAAAGCCCCTGTACAATATAAGTTGCACAGGGTTTTTTGTGCGTTTCACTTTTTGAAAAATCGATGTCGCCTTGTTTTAATATGTAGCGAATACCTGTAGAATCAACAGTCTTGTCTGTAATGGCTCTTTGAATATCGTCACTAAACAATATCTTTTTGGAATTGATATTTTTTATCACCCTTGCCTGGGGACCATAACTACAAGAAACTTTTTTACCATTTAAGAAGAAGGCCAAAACGATCAATCCTATGGAAAACCCTCCCAGATAATATCCAATGCGTTGTAATAAAGTCATATAAAAATGTAAAAACTTTTAATTGAAGCGGCTAATGAACGCATAATAGCATAGAGGATTGTTAAAATACGAGCAAATTAATGTCGCTGTAATTTAAATCGAACCATTCACCAACCGATTTACTGGTTAAAATACCGTGGTAAAAATACAACCCATTTTTTAAACCTCTATCAAATCTCAGAGAATTTTCTATACCACCTTCTTCCGCTATTTTCAATAAGTAAGGCGTAAAAATATTACTTATTGATATGGAAGCTGTACGGGAATACCTTGCAAGAATATTGGGGACGCAATAATGGATAACATCATGTTTAATAAACGTTGGATTTTTATGGGTTGTTACCTCACTGGTTTCAAAGCAACCACCCATATCTATACTCACGTCAATTACAATGGCCCTTTTCTTCATGTTTTGGACCATCTCTTCAGAAACGATAATAGGTGACCTGTTTTTGCCCCGCACCGCACCAATAACCACATCACAACGTTTAAGTGCCTTTGTTAGGTTTTTTGGTTGTATGGTAGATGTAAAAAGTGGGCGACCCAAGTTTGTTTGAATGCGTCTCAGTTTGGTAATCGAATTGTCAAATATTTTTACGTTCGCTCCCAGACCCAATGAACTTCTGGCGGCAAATTCGCCAACTGTCCCTGCACCAATGATAACGACTTCGGCTGGTGGCACACCGCTTATGTTCCCAAACATTAACCCATTACCTTCATTGTTTCCCGATAGTAACTCTGCTGCGATTAAAACAGATGCCGTTCCTGCTATTTCGCTTAAGGAGCGTACGGCAGGGTAGGTGCCATCGGCATCACGGATGAACTCAAAGGCCAGGGCAGTAATGCGCTTAGCCGCTAAAACTTCGAAATACTTTTTCGTTTGTGTTTTTAATTGAAGTGCCGATATGAGTATGGCTTGCGGATTGATAAGTTTTATTTGTTCTAAACTGGGAGGTTCCACTTTAAGTATCATAGGACAGGCAAATACCTTGGCCGTGTCCTTGGTTATTTCTGCGCCAGCTTCGCTATAATCCTTGTCACTAAAGCTCGCTCCAAGCCCTGCGCCAGATTCCACTAAAACCCTGTGCCCGTTACTAACAAGTGCAGATACGGCATCTGGTGTTAGGCATACGCGTTTTTCCTGAAAGGCCGTTTCCTTTGGAATGCCAATAAAAAGTTCACCTTTATGCTTAAATACTTCAAGGGTTTCTTCTTGCGGAATTAATTGCTGCTTGGTAAAGGGAGAAATGGCTTTGGACATGTTTTTAATTGGTTTAAAAAATTAAATTACAAATAATTTTCTTATTGCTAAGCAATTTCTAAAATAATCATTAAAGTTTTTAGGCTCATAATTTATTTGTAAAAATCACAGTCATGCAAAAGATTGACCTAAGACCGCTACGCTTTTATATTTAAGAAATTAGATTGGTTGTAAAAACTTTAAAGGTGATAGGTTTTACAAGAAACAGTTTAGATAAATAAATTAATTATTTTAAGTTTGTAGAGATATAAAAATGTATGGCCTCTAAACTAACAACTTTCCTCTTGTTTTTATGTTCCCTTTCGAGTGTTGCACAAGATTTTGTGATATCTGGCCGTGTTCTGGATCAAGATAATAAGGTGGTGGCCTATGCCAACGTTGTGTTGTTAAATGCAAAGGATTCATTGGCTGTTGGAGGCGCTACCACTGATGAAAATGGTGATTTTAAGCTGGAAAGGGTCAAGCCCAATGCTTATGTTTTAAAGATTAGTTTTTTAGGTTTTGAATCTTATGAAACCGCTATCGACCTAAAAGAAAACACAAGTATTGGTACTGTTGTTTTAAAGGAGGCTAACCAGACACTCGATGGTGTGGTGGTGGTTGCAAAACGCCCAACCGTAAAACGCATGGTTGATCGTTTGGTGTTTAGTGTTGAGAATTCTACTTTGTCCAATTCCAATGTTTTGGACGTTTTAAAACACACACCGGGCGTTTTGGTGCATGACGATAAAATAACCGTAAAAAACACCTTGCCAACCGTTTATATAAACGACAGGAAGGTGCATTTGTCTATAGAAGAAGTACAGCAGCTTTTAGAGGGCACTTCGGCTACCAATGTAAAATCTGTGGAGGTTATTACCAATCCGCCAGCCAAGTACGAAGCAGAAGGCGGTGCTGTGCTTAATATTGTTACGAGCAAGAATATTATAGCTGGCTATAATGGTAGTGTTTTTGGAAATTACAAGCAAGGACATGAGTATCCCAAATACAGCTTTGGTACAAGCCATTTTTTTAAGAGTAAAAAAATTAACACTTATATAAATTATAATATTAATCCACGAAAAGATTTTAGGGAGGTTAGTGAGCACATTAATTTTATGGATAATAATGCCATAACCTCCAAATGGGAATCCGATTCCGAGGAACGAAGCAAGTCTGCCAACCAGAACATCAATGCCAATATCGATTATGAATTAAGCAAGCGAGATGCCTTAAGCTTTGCAGCAAATGTATTGATTGAACCAAGGGAAAATACAAAAAAGGGTGTTAATTCTACAACTAAAGTGTTTGATGCAAATAAAAACTTGGATTCTATATTCAACACGTTTAACAATTCTGTAAAAGAAACCTTTAACTTGGCCTTCACCTTAGATTATATTCATAAGTTTAAAAGACAAGGAGAAAAACTATCGGCCAGTATACATAATACGCATTATGATAATTCAGGATTCCAAGATGTAAGTACGGGATATTTTTTTCCTGATAATGAAACACCGTTTAGGAGAAATAAGTTTCAAACCTTTACGAGCCAACATATACATTTATCAACAGGGCAATTGGATTACGAGCTACCAAGCCATGCTAACAATACTTTATTTGAGGCTGGTGCAAAAGTCTCTAAGATAAGCTCCGATAATATTTTAACGCAGTATGTTTTTGTAAATGATGTTAAGGAAGAGGATTTAGAGAACTCAGACAATTTTTTGTATGATGAAACAAATTACGCTTCCTATGTCAGCTTTTCAAAGGATTGGAATTCATGGAGCTTAAAGTCTGGCCTACGAGTTGAGCATACAAGTATTAGTGGCAATTCGTTATCTACAGCACAGATAAATAAGACCAATTACACTAAATTTTTTCCATCATTGCATCTGTTGCACAAACTAAATGATAAGGATGCATTGTATTTTAATTATAATCGCCGTATTTATCGCCCTAGGTATGCTCAGCTAAACCCTTTTAAATTCTTTTTAAACGATAATGCCTATATAAGTGGAGATCCTAATTTAAAACCACAGATAGACGATTCATTTACCTTGGGATATACTATAAATAAAAAATATACATTTGAATTGTATTATCGATATGAAAACAACCCTACCATCCAAATAGTATTCCAAGATAATGCCGACAAAATATTGAAGTATATCAATACTAATATTGATAAGAGTATCTCATATGGTTTAGACTTTACTACTTATGCTCCGATTGTACCTCGATGGAATTTGTATACGTTACTCTCTGCTTTTTATTATGACAACCAGTTTTTTGCATTAGAAAGTAGTAACCAATTAGAGCGAAATAGTAAATGGTCTTTCTACTCACAGGTAAATAATTATTTTGAGCTGCTAAAAGATAAAAGTCTATTATTGGATATTACTTATCTGCACATCTCTCCAATAGCGGATGGGCCGACGGTTATAAGTTCCAGATCTGGTTTAAGTATAAATCTTAAAAAAACATTTTGGACAAATAAAGCCTCCATAAACTTAGGTTATCAAGATCTTTTTAACGGACAAAACTTTTCTACAACCACAAGATACTTGAATCAGGATATAAAATTAAATTCTAGAAGAGAGAATAGGTTATTTGTTCTAGGTTTTAATTATAATTTCGGGAACACCAGTTTAAAAAATAATGAAAAAGTTATCAGCACAGTTGAGCGAGAAAGACTAGTAAAAAATGATTAAAAATATTGTTTAATTGTCTCCCAAAAGTTTTTCGGAGACAATTTAAATTCTTCTTCGAGTTCTTCTAAGGTTTTGTTGGCTTCATTAATTTTATTGAATATTCTAGCTCTTATTAAATAAATAGAAGGTATCATAACAGCCATTACAGGTAGTAAGTAAAATATTTGATTTACCTCGGTGAATCTTAGGTCGTCATTAAATATTTCTATTATCTGATATAAATACATTGCTATTGGAACTAGTATTATATGATACCACCAATGTCTACAAGTAAACATCCAGACTAATAATAATAAAAGAGGGATAATTTTACCAAGTAAAGTCCAAGTAAGAACTTGAATGTCTTCGTAGTAGTTGCTTGTATAAACACCAAAAAAAGTGTCCCAACTTTTAGTAGCCGGAACACTTTCCCATACTGTAGATACATAAGGGGTAACTGCTATTAAAGTCGCAATTACACTTCCTATTACCAGCTCTTTCTTATTAACGTTCTTGGCCTGGTATTTTAACTTTCGTTTTGTCGATTTTGACTGTTGTTGCTCCATCTAAGTTATAAGCGTTAACTGCCTGAGCTGTAAACAACACTCCTCCGAATATCGCGATTGCGATTAAATACTTTTTGGTTTTCATTTTAATAAGGGATTTAATTAATTAATTACCCAAATGTAACTAAAGCGTATTTTGAAGTTTGCGGTTAAATGTTAAAATTATGTTAAAAACAATGATTTTTTTATTTTACGCTACGGTATTACCGTAAAACTTCAATTTTCGAGGATTTTTGTGTTATTTATATGTGCTCAACATGTGTTTCGGTTAAACGTTTCTTTAAATTCAATTTCAAGGTTCGTGACTGATCCGGGTTCAATTCCAATTCAATTTTGTCATATGCTTCCAGAACAATCATTTCAATTTTTTCCGGCCATTCTATAATCGACCAATCATTTGAAAACAAATAATCTTCTATTCCAAAATTATAAGCCTCTTCTAAGTCCTTTATTCTATACAAATCAAAATGGTATATCAACGTGTTATCTGTTTCATACTCATTAACTATAGAAAAGGTAGGGCTGCTTACTTCGTCGTTACTGCCCAAAGCCTTAGCTAAGGCTTTTATAAGTGTGGTTTTACCAACCCCCATTTCTCCATATAATAATAATGTCTTTGATGTAACACGCTTTAAGAGTGTTTTTGCGACATCGTTAACATCATCTAAGCTGTAATTAATTTCCAAATATTTCAATTTTTTATACAATAATACTAATAAAATCTGATAAAAACCAATAAATCATGCATTTCGTCGGTGTTTTTAGTCATTACATGGAGTTATTTAGGGTTGAATATCACAATTGGGATAATCATTTCTTCTAAAGAAACACCACCGTGTTGATAGGTGTTTCTGTAATAGCTCACGTAATGATTATAATTATTGGGGTAGGCAAAAAACAGATCGCCCTTTGCAAAAATATAAGAACTGCTCATATTAATGGCAGGTAAGTGTATACTTTTTGGGTCTTTCGCAACTAATACGTCTTTATTGTCGTAGGTTAAACTTTTGCCTGTTTTGTATCGTAGGTTTAAACTGGTATCTCTATCGCCGATAACTTTTGAGGGGTTTTTTACATTAATAGTACCATGATCGGTAGTTAAAATGAGTTTAAATCCCATTTGTTGTGCTAGTTGGATCATTTCCAGGAGGGGGGAGTTTTTAAACCAGCTTAGCGTTAAAGATCTATAGGCTTTGTCGTTTGAAGCCAATTCTTTAACGACTTCCATTTCGGTTTTGGCATGCGAAAGCATGTCAACAAAGTTATAAACTACAACGGTTAAATCGTTTTTTTTCAGGGATTTAAAATTGTCTACCAGCTTTTTTCCTGTTTTTAGGTTGGTGATTTTGTGGTACTCGTAGTTTAGGTCGTTAAGTCCCAAGCGTTTCATTTGGCTTGCAAGAAACTTGTCTTCGTAAAGGTTTTTGCCGCCTTCGTCGGTATCGTTTTTCCAATATTCTGGAAAGAGTTTTTCCATATCACTAGGCATCAAACCCGAAAACATTGCGTTGCGGGCATATTGTGTGGCTGTTGGCAGGATGCTAAAAAACGCTTCTTCTTTTTCTTTTTTATAGTAATTGCTAATTATAGGCTCAAAAGCTTTCCATTGGTCGTAACGTAAATTGTCGATTACTACCAATAAGGTAGGTTGCTCCTTGCTTAACTCGGGGGCTATCCTTTCCTTAAACAGGGTGTGCGACATTATTGGAGCTTCTGTTTGTGGTTCGAACCATTTTGAATAGTTTTTTTCAATAAACTTTCCAAATTGGGTATTGGCTTCCGTTTTTTGGGATTCCAATATTTCAAACATCCCGGCGTCTTCAATTGCTTCCAATTGAATTTCCCAGTAAATAAGTTTAAGGTATAGGCTAGTCCATTCTTCGTAACTGTTAACCATAGCTAATTCCATAGCAATTTTCCTAAACTCTTGTTGGTAGTTAGAAGTCGTCTTTTCGGATACAAGACGCGAAAGGTCCAGGTTCTTTTTTAAACTCAGCAATATTTGGTTGGGATTAACAGGCTTAATAAGGTAGTCGGCTATTTTATTTCCAATGGCCTCTTCCATAATATACTCTTCCTCACTTTTGGTTATCATGACCACGGGAAGTGTGTCTTGTTTTTCCTTGATTTCGTTTAAGGTTTCAAGTCCCGTAAGTCCGGGCATGTTTTCATCCAAAAATACAATGTCAAAGTTTTTTTCGTCCAACATTTCTATAGCTTCCGTGCCACTTGTACAGGTCGTTACATCGTAATGTTTTTGCTCAAGAAATAAAATATGGGGCTTTAATAGATCTATTTCGTCATCAACCCAAAGTATTTGTATGGTATTCATATAAGTTTTATAAAATTGTTACTCGATAATCGAGATTTAAATGCCTTACAGGCATAAGGTGTTTGTTGTTTTATTCATCAGGCGTTATAAATTGCTTCTCAAATTTTTAAGCATAGCAATAACATTATATATTTGTCTTACTAAACCTTAAATTTTAAAGTTTGAACAAACTTAAAATATTAAACGATCCAATTTACGGATTTATTACGATTCCTAATTCGTTGGTTTTTGATTTAATTCAGCATAAATATTTTCAACGCTTGCGACGTATTACCCAAATGGGAATGTCTTATTTGGTGTATCCAGGAGCACATCACACACGTTTTCATCACGCTATTGGTTGTGTGCATTTAATGCAGCAAGCTGTTAATGTGCTTCGTTTTAAGGGGGTTACGATATCTGAAGAAGAAGAGGACGCTCTCTATATCGCCATTTTATTGCATGATATTGGTCATGGTCCATTTTCGCATGCTATGGAGCACAGTATCGTTAACAATGTATCCCACGAACAAATTTCGCTCTTATTTATGGAGCAATTAAACGAAGAGTTTAACGGAAGTTTAACATTAGCCATTCAAATTTTTAAGCGGGAATACCATAGAAAGTTTATGTGTGAGCTTATTTCTGGTCAGTTGGATATGGATCGAGCAGATTATTTAAAACGTGATAGCTTTTACACTGGCGTGGCAGAGGGCAATATAAACAGTGAGCGTCTTATAACAATGCTTAATGTGGTTAACGATGAACTGGTAGTTGAGGAGAAAGGGATATACAGTGTCGAAAAATTCATTATAGCCAGACGTTTAATGTATTGGCAAGTTTATTTGCACAAAACCGGTTTGGTCGCAGAGCAGCTGTTAATACGAGTTTTAAAGCGGGCAAAGGAGTTACATGGACAGGGGTGTAAATTGCAGGGGAGTGGCGCACTTCAGTATTTTTTAGAAAATGAAATTTCCATTCACAATTTCACTAATGCTACATTGGATGTTTTTTCTAGTTTAGACGATTACGATATTATTTCGGCCATGAAAGAATGGCAGTATAACGATGATTTTGTATTAAGTAATTTAAGTAAGATGATAGTAAACAGAAACTTACTTAAAATAAAAATGAAAAATAAAAAAATAAAGACCAAACGCTTGGAAAAGCATGTAGAAGCAATAAGAGAGGCGCATGGTATATCCAATGAGGAAGCATCCTATTTTGTTTTTACAGGCAGTATTTTTAATCAGGCATACCATGAAAAGCACCAAAATATAAACATATTGCATAAGTCTGGAAAAATAGAAGATATTGTAAAGGCATCCGATCAACTTAATTTAAAAGCCCTGTCAAAACCAGTTACTAAATATTATATATGCTACCCTAAGGGCGAACTTTAGTGTATTTTTCCTATTTTTGCCGAAAATAAACTAACAACAACAAACATTTAGTGTGAAATTTACAGCACAGCAAATAGCGGGGATTTTGGAAGGTGATGTAGTAGGGAACCCAAATGCCGAAGTATCAAAGTTATCTAAAATAGAGGAAGGGTTTAAGGGGTCTTTAACGTTTTTGGCAAACCCCAAATACACCCCTTTTATTTATACTACAAAAGCTTCCATTACTATTGTTAACAAAACATTCGAACCCGAGAATGATTTGGAAACGACCCTAATTAAGGTAAATGATGCTTACTTGGCCTTTACCAAAATTTTGGAATATTACAATTCCGTTAAGCTTAATAAAGTAGGTATAGAACAGCCTTCGTTTCTTTCGGAATCCTCAAAGCATGGTGATAACTTGTATTTAGGGGCATTTTCGTATGTAGGTGAAAATGTGGTTTTGGGAGATAACGTAAAAATATTTCCGAGTGCCTATATTGGCGATAATGTAGTAATAGGAGATAATACCATTGTGTTTTCTGGGGCAAAAATATATTCCGAAACCCTAATAGGTAATAATTGTGTCATAAATTCAGGAGCTATTATCGGAGCCGATGGATTTGGATATGCACCAAATGGTGATGGGGGCTATAAAAAAGTGCCGCAAACAGGAAATGTTATTATAGAAGACCATGTTGACATAGGCGCCGCTACAACTATCGATAGAGCCACTATGGGATCCACAATTATACGTGAGGGAGCTAAATTGGATAACCAGATTCAGATTGCCCATAATGTGGAAATAGGAAAAAACACGGTTATTGCAGCGCAAACAGGTATAGCGGGGTCTACTAAAATAGGCATGGATTGCCAGATAGGAGGTCAGGTAGGAATCGTGGGGCATTTAACTATAGGTAACAATGTAAAAATACAAGCACAATCGGGGATAGGACGTAATGTGAAAGATGACGAAGTGCTTCAAGGGTCGCCAGCTCTATCGTATGGCGACTACAATAAGTCGTATGTACACTTTAAGAATTTACCTAGAATTGTAAAAGATATTAATGATTTAGAAAAAAAAGTTAATGGGAATAGTTAATACAGAAATAAAACAAAAGACCATAAAAGAAGCAGTTTCTTTAACAGGTGTTGGTTTACACACTGGTAAAGATGTAACTTTAACTTTTAAGCCAGCTCCAGCCAATGCAGGTTTGGCCTTTAAACGTGTAGATTTAGAAGGAACACCATTAATCGAAGCTGATGCAAATTATGTAACCAATACCCAAAGAGGTACTTGCCTGGAAAAGAACGGTGTGACCATACAAACTTCAGAGCATGTGCTAGCTGCCTTAGTTGGTTTGGATATTGATAATGTTATTATAGAATTAAACGAATCGGAGCCACCCATTATGGATGGTTCATCAAAGTTTTTCGTAGAAGCGTTGGAAGAGGCTGAAATCGTAGAGCTTGAAGCAGTGCGCGAAGAATATGTTGTAACCGATGTTGTTTCTTATACCGATGAAGAATCTGGTAGTGAAATATTGGTGATGCCTGCAAAGGAATACCAAGTAACGACCATGGTCGATTTTGGTACAAAGGTATTAGGCACCCAAAATGCAACATTAAATCAAATTTCCGATTTCAAAAAAGATATTTCCAACTCACGTACCTTTAGCTTTCTGCATGAAATTGAAATGCTTCTCGAAAACGGGTTGATTAAGGGAGGTGATTTAAATAATGCTATTGTTTATGTAGACAAACCATTGTCTACAGAAACCATGGAAAAATTAAAAGTAGCCTTTAAAAAGGACGCAATAGCTGTTAAACCTAATGGTATTTTGGATAACTTAACATTGCATTACCCTAATGAAGCTGCGAGGCACAAACTGTTGGATGTGCTAGGTGATTTAGCACTTATAGGCACACGTATACGAGGTAAGGTTATTGCAAACAAGCCTGGGCATTTTGTGAATACCCAGTTTGCTAAAAAGCTTTCGAAAATAATTAAGAACGAAAGACGTAATAATGTGCCAAACATAGATTTGAATCAGCCTCCACTTATGGATGTTAATCAAATCATGGCCATGTTACCACACCGTCAGCCATTTTTACTTATCGATAAGATTTTTGAATTATCAGACTCGCATGTTGTGGGAATGAAGAACGTAACGATGAATGAGCAGTTTTTTGCAGGTCATTTCCCAGGAGCACCAGTTATGCCAGGTGTTTTGATATGTGAGGCAATGGCTCAGACCGGAGGTATTTTGGTTTTAAATACAGTTCCAGATCCCGAAAATTACTTGACATTTTTTATGAAAATGGATAATGTTAAGTTTAAACAAAAAGTAGGACCAGGAGATACGCTAATCTTTAAATGTTCGTTAATAACACCAATACGCAGAGGTATTTGCCATATGCAGGGATATGCTTATTCAAACGGAAAGCTGTGCGCAGAAGCCGAACTTATGGCTCAAATTTCTAAAGTAAAATAATTATGCAAAAAGCAGTCTATTCTTGTAAACTGCTTGTGCATCTTTATTGTTAATACAATAATATTATATTAAATGAATCAACCACTCGCTTACGTTCATCCAGGAGCTAAAATTGCAAAAAATGTTGTTATCGAACCATTTACTACCATACATAATAATGTTGTAATTGGTGAAGGTACTTGGATAGGTAGTAACGTAACTATTATGGAAGGTGCCCGAATTGGAAAAAACTGTAACATTTTTCCGGGAGCTGTAATCTCAGCAGTGCCACAAGACCTTAAATACAATGACGAAGACACAATTGTTGAAATAGGGGACAATGTAACGATCCGAGAATGTGTTACAATAAACAGAGGTACGGCCGATAGAATGAAAACGGTTATAGGTAATAATTGTTTAATTATGGCATATTGCCATATCGCACACGATTGTATTGTTGGGAACAATTGCATCTTTTCAAATAACAGTACACTTGCAGGGCACATTACCATAGGAGATTATGTGGTCTTGGCAGGAATGACAGCAGTACATCAGTTTTGTTCTATTGGTAACCACGCTTTTGTTACTGGTGGTTCCTTGGTTAGAAAAGATGTGCCGCCATTTGTTAAAGCAGCAAGAGAGCCATTGTCATATGTTGGTATTAACTCAGTAGGGTTGAGAAGACGTGGTTTTACAAGTGAAAAAATTAGGGAAATACAGAATATTTTTAGAATTCTATATCAAAAAAATTATAACAATACCCAGGCCGGAGATATTATTGAAGCCGAGATGGAAGCAACTCCAGAACGCGATGAGATTCTTCAGTTTATTAGAAATTCACATCGTGGTATTATGAAAGGATATTTTAAATCAAATTAATTATATGGCAACTACAAGTGATATTAGAAACGGGTTATGCATCAAGTATAACAACGATATTTATAAAGTAATAGAGTTTTTGCATGTAAAGCCTGGTAAAGGACCAGCTTTTGTTAGAACAAAATTAAAAAGTGTAACGACGGGAAAAGTAATTGATAATACCTTTTCGGCTGGTCATAAATTAGAGGATGTACGTGTTGAAACGCACAAGTTTCAATTTTTATATAATGATGGGGAATACTATCATTTTATGAATACAGAAGATTATACGCAAATTCAATTAACTGAGGCAGCACTAGATAACCCTGGATTAATGAAAGAAGGTGAAGTTGTTACCGTTATGATTAATACCGAAGACAACATGCCGCTTTCTGTAGAAATGCCTGCAAGTGTAATATTAGAAATTACAGCAACCGAACCTGGTGTTAAAGGGAATACAGCAACCAATGCAACCAAGCCTGCAACGGTAGAAACAGGAGCAACCATTAACGTGCCATTGTTTATCAATGAAGGTGATAAAATAAAGGTAGAAACAGAAAAAGGGACTTACAAAGAGCGCGTTAAAGAGTAATAGGGTTATAGATAGTTGGTATTCCGTATGGGGAATATCAGGTATACTCCAAAAAAATATCCGTATAAAACCGTTTAACCTTTATCTATGAAGTTCCCGAAACCTTATACCTTAAAAGAAGTAGCACAACTTATTGGTTGTAGCTTTGTTGGCCGTGAAGATTTTCCTGTTTTGGGTATGAACGAAATTCATGTCGTAGAACCCGGTGATATTGTATTTGTCGACCACCCTAAATATTATGATAAAGCTTTAACCTCGAAAGCCAGCATTGTCTTAATAAATAAAGATGTAGCATGTCCAGAAGGAAAAGCTTTGCTTATAAGTGACGATCCTTTTCGCGATTTTAATAAGCTTGCCGAGCATTTCAAGCCATTCCAACCAGCTAATAACTTGATATCTGAGTCCGCCAGAATTGGTAAAAATACTGTTATCCAACCTAATTGTTTTATAGGTAATAACGTGGTTATTGGTGATAATTGTATTATCCACTCCAATGTCAGTATTTATGATGATACCATAATAGGAAATCATGTAACCATTCATGCTGGAGCTGTGTTGGGAGCAAATGCGTTTTATTATAAAAACAGACCAGAAGGATTTGATCGCTTAAAGTCTAGTGGCAGTATTGTTATTAAAGATTATGTAGACATTGGAGCAGCCTGTACTATTGATAGAGGGGTAACTGCTAATACTACTATTGGCAAAGGCTCTAAATTGGATAACCAAATACAAATAGGACATGATACTGTTATTGGAGAAAAATGTTTAATAGCTTCGCAAGTAGGTATTGCTGGTTGTGTTGTTATAGAAGACGAGGTAACCATTTGGGGACAAGTAGGTATTAGTAGTGGTGTTACAATAGGCAAAAAAGCGGTACTTCTGGCACAAGCAGGCGTTAGTAAGTCTTTAGAAGGCGGTAAGAGCTATTTTGGGACTCCTGCCGAGGATATCAGAAAAAAATATAAAGAATTGGCTTCTATAAGACAACTGCCAGAAACATTGCAACTTTTAAAATCAATAAAATAAACACAAAAAATGCTATTAAAAGTAACTTCAAAAAAGTACTTTTGTACAGCTTTATTTAAAATAAAAAATATACGATGAGTGTTTTAGTAAACAAAGATTCAAAAATAATAGTTCAAGGGTTTACAGGAAGTGAAGGTACATTCCATGCAGGCCAAATGATAGAATACGGAACCAATATTGTTGGAGGTGTTACGCCTGGTAAAGGAGGGCAAACACATTTAGATAAGCCCGTATTTAACACTGTTCAAGACGCTGTTAACGAAGTAGGAGCAGATACAACCATTATTTTTGTACCACCAGCCTTTGCTGCCGATGCCATAATGGAAGCAGCCGATGCAGGTATTAAAGTTATTATTACCATTACAGAAGGAATTCCAGTAGCGGATATGATTACCGCATCAAATTATATTAAACATAAAGATTGTCGCTTAATAGGTCCTAACTGTCCTGGCGTAATTACGCCCGAAGAAGCAAAAGTAGGTATTATGCCCGGTTTTGTATTTAAAAAAGGAAATGTAGGTATTGTTTCTAAATCAGGAACCCTTACTTACGAAGCAGCCGATCAAGTTGTTAAGCAGGGGTTAGGAATTACTACTGCAATTGGTATTGGAGGAGATCCAATAATTGGAACTACAACAAAAGAAGCTGTAGAGCTATTAATTAACGATCCTGAAACTGAAGCTGTTGTAATGATTGGTGAGATTGGAGGACAATTAGAAGCCGATGCTGCAAACTGGTATAAAGAAAGTGGTAGCAAAAAACCCGTTATTGGTTTTATTGCAGGAGAAACTGCGCCTGCAGGACGTACTATGGGACATGCAGGAGCTATTGTTGGTGGAAGTGATGACACAGCACAAGCAAAAAAGAAAATAATGAGAGCTTGTGGCATCCACGTAGTAGATTCGCCAGCCGAGATTGGAAGTAAGGTTGCTGAAGTTTTAGCGTTACAAAACGCTTAATTAAAAAGCTTTTCAATTTAAATATATAGAATCCGCTGACTTAAGGTCGGCGGATTTTTTTTGTGCTTAAAATTTAGTTAGAAATGGTATTATTAAGGGTAACAAAATGTAGCATGGATTGATATACTGGTATGAAACAATAAAATCCAGAAATCATGAAAGTACAGAAAGCAATTTTAAAACTAATAATTATAAGTGCTCTTTTTATAAGCTGTTCTAAAGACGATGATTCAGATTTAATAGAACAAGCGCCACAGTACCCTATGAAAACTTTAATAGAAACTGGACACATGGAATTAAAAAGTACCATGCAGCAGTGGGTGTCACATTTTGAAGTAGGCTATAAATTTAAGACATTTAAAAATGGTAAGATTACTGCCTTAGGTATTCGGGTACCACACAATGACTCCTATAGAGTGACATTATGTAATGCCGAAACAGAAGAAATTTTAGTGACAAAAAATATTGTTTCTAGTTCAGGCTTATTGTCGTTTGAAACAATCGACCCTATTAATATAGCTTCGGGGGTGGCTTATTTTGTATCTGTGAACACAAATGACTATTACACTTTTAATGATTCAGGGAATGCAATGTTTCCTGTTGAAAGTGGTGATGTTTTGATTACCGACTACGGTGTTAGATCTGGTACAAATCCAGACCAGATCATGCCTGTTCAATATTCAAAAGTCTCTTATGTAGGCATGGTGGACATTAAATTCATACCAAACAATTAACCACTTCGTTTCCATATTGAAAAAGTTTAAATAAGTTCTTATAAAAGGACAATAACTTACTAGAACCTTACAAGATTTTGTAAGGTTTTTTTATATCTTACAATTTGTAATTACTATATTTGAACGCCATAAATGATACCACTTGTTAATTAAATTTAGATAAATTCAAGAAGCAAATGAAATTGTTTAATAGGCAGAGAGCATTTAAATATCGATTATAGAGTAAATTTCAAAAATGCCTCACAAAAAATAATGTTTAAAATTTTTAATGTGAGAACGAAGGTAAGGAGAGTTTGCACGCGTTCTTAATTTTATAATTAACATGTAGTAAAAAAATTACTAAAATTTAAACGAATGAAATTATTAGAAGGAAAAACAGCCATAATTACAGGTGCGAGTAGGGGGATAGGTAAAGGTATAGCACAAGTTTTTGCGCAACAAGGAGCTAATGTAGCTTTTACTTACAGCGCATCGGTAGATGCAGCTAAAGCATTAGAGAGTGAGTTAACAGCCTTAGGTGTGAAGGCTAAAGGATACCAAAGCAATGCAGCAAGTTTTGAAGAAGCCCAAAACCTAGCAAATGATGTGGTTGCCGAATTTGGTAGTATTGATATATTAGTCAATAACGCAGGTATTACTAAAGATAATTTATTAATGCGCATAAGTGAAGAAGATTTTGATACCGTTATTGAGGTTAATTTAAAATCGGTTTTTAACATGACCAAGGCAGTACAACGTACTATGCTAAAACAACGCAAGGGATCTATTATTAACATGAGCTCTGTTGTAGGAGTAAAAGGTAATGCAGGACAAACTAATTACGCAGCTTCAAAAGCGGGTATTATTGGATTTTCAAAATCCGTTGCCTTAGAACTTGGATCAAGAAACATTAGATCTAATGTTGTTGCACCTGGTTTTATAGAAACGGAAATGACAGCTAAGTTAGATGAAGAAGTTGTAAAAGGATGGCGCGCTGGGATTCCATTAAAACGTGGTGGTACTCCTGAAGATATTGCCAATGTTTGTGTATTCTTAGCGAGCGACATGAGTGCCTATGTTACTGGACAAACACTAAATGTCGATGGAGGAATGCTTACTTAATTTCAAGATGCATGAATTATGGTTTTGAAATTTAGAAATCGATATTTTTAGATGCAAACAGAAACGCTTGTATACATTATATTAGCTGGAATTATTGCGCTTTTTTTAGCGCTTTTTCAGTATAAGTCAAAAAGAAAGAGCATGTCTAAACTGGACATGCTTTTTTCTTTCTTAAGGTTTGTAACCATATTTTCTGTACTGTTACTACTTATAAATCCTAAGTTTAAACATTCAAGTCAAACTATAGAAAAACCAACATTGGTTATTGCTGTAGATAACTCTAGTTCTGTTAAGTATTTAAATAAAGATAAAGAGGTTCAAGACTTAGCAAATCAGCTCTTAAGTGATCAAAAACTACAGGGCAAGTTCAATATAGAGGCCTATTCCTTTGGAGAGTCGGTAAACAAGTTGGATACCATTTCTTTTTCTGGAAAGCAAACCAATATAGATAGAGTATTTAAACAGTTCTCTCAAATATACAAGCAAGCAACAGCCCCTACAATCCTTATAACCGATGGAAATCAAACTTATGGTAACGATTATTTGTTTACTTCATCACATTACAAACAACCTATTTATCCAATAATATTAGGAGATACCGTTACGTACACCGATTTAAAAATTCAACAGTTAAACGTTAATAAATATGCATACTTGAAAAACAAATTTCCAGTTGAAGCCATTTTGGTATTCAATGGAAATAAATCTATCAATTCACGGTTTGTTGTTACCAATGGTAATACAACTGTTTATTCAGAACCCGTGAGTTTTTCAAAAAATAACAATTCAAGAATTATAAATTTTACGCTACCAGCCAATAAAGTAGGTGTTGGTAGCTACAAGGCAACGATCCAGCCCATAGATAATGAAAAAAATACGATTAACAATTCTAAGAATTTTGCTGTTGAAGTTATTGATCAAAAAACAAAAATAGCCATAGTTAGTGATTTTCCCCATCCCGATTTAGGTGTATTAAAAAGAAGTATAGAAAGTAACGAACAGCGCATAGTAACTTTTTTAAATCCTAAAGAAGCAATTGATAGGTTGGAAGATTTTCAGTTGATTATACTCAACCAACCAAATAATAAATTTAAACAAGTTTACAATGTCTTAAATGAGCAAAACAAAAACCGACTTGTTATTGTTGGAACGAAAACGGATTTAAGGTTTTTAAACACTATTGGAAATAACTACACTTTTGAAATTACCAACCAAGAAGAAGATTATCAAGCAGAATTAAACCTGAATTATGCACCCTTTATTATTGACGATATAGATTTTGAGTCGTTTCCTCCTTTAAAATCTAATTATGGAGCTGTTACTTTTTCCGTTCCTTATCAAACTATTTTAAATAAACGTGTAAATAATGTGCCTGTTAACGCGCCATTACTAGCTACTTTCGAAATGAATTCGAAAAGGGAAGCGGTTCTATTTGGTGAAAGCATTTGGCAATGGAGAGCCCAGAGTTTTTTAAATTCTAATACATTTAACCTATTCGATGATTTTATTGGTAAACTAGTACAATACTTAGCTTCAAACAAAAGAAGGGATCGCTTGAGTCTTGAATACGAATCATTTTATACTGGAAGTAGTAAAATAGAAATTAAAGCACAAGTCTTCGATAATAACTATGTGTTCGATTCGAGAGAAACACTCAATATAATTGTAACAGATAAACTTTCAGGTCAAGAAAAACAGTTCCCGCTCATATTGAAGAACAATTATTATGTAGCAGATTTAAGTAATTTGCCACCATCAGAATATAGCTTTACCATTAGTGCGGTTAATGAAAATATTTCGAAATCTGGAAATTTTCAGATTTTGGAATACAATGTCGAACAACAATTCTTAAATGCCAATGTAACAAAATTAGAGCAATTGGCTACTAATAGCAATGGCAAGAGCTTTTTTGTTTCCGATACAAAAAACCTCGTTAACGAAATTTTAAATGACGATCGCTTTGTGGCAATTCAAAAGGTCAACAAAAATGTCATACCTTTGGTTGACTGGAAATATTTACTTGCTTTAATAGCTTTAAGTCTAACAGTCGAGTGGTTTCTGAGAAAATACAATGGATTAATTTAATATATAATAACTAATGGAAAAATTACCAAAAATTGCTTTGCCTTTCGTTTTTGTAGGCATCATATTAATAATAGTACTTGCTAAATCTGCTGTTACCATCGATGCTGGTCATGCAGGTGTTTTATATGAAACATTAAAAAATGGTGTGGATTCAGATAAAGAACCCCTAGGGCCGGGTTTTCATATTATAGCACCATGGAACCGTGTGATTGATTACGAAACACGTCAGCAAGAAATTCCGGAAAAAATGTCTGTGTTATCATCAAATGGTTTGGACATTCAATTGGATGCCTCTGTTTTATACGAGCCAGACGTAAAGAATCTTGGAAAGTTGCATAACGAAAAAGGGGAGAACTATTTAAAAAGGGTTTTACAACCAGCCGTTAGAAGTGCGGCTAGAAGTGTTGTAGGGCGCTATACGCCAGAGCAATTGTATTCGAGCAAGCGAGATGCTATTCAGGAAGAGATATTTTTGGAGACTAAAAAAATCGTTGAGAGCCAATACATCCAGTTAAACAGTATTTTAATTAGAGATGTAACCTTACCTCCTACAATTAAGGATGCTATTGAGCGGAAGTTAAAACAAGAGCAGGAATCCTTAGAATATGAGTTTAGGTTAGTTACGGCCGAAAAAGAAGCCCAAAGACAACGCATTGAAGCGCAAGGGAAAGCCGATGCCAATAAAATTTTAAGTGCATCCTTAACAGATAAAATCCTTCAGGATAAAGGTATTGAAGCAACTATAAAATTATCAGAATCACCAAATAGTAAGGTTGTTGTTATTGGATCTGGGGATACCGGCATGCCAATAATTCTAGGAAATCAATAAATATAAAAGGTAAAAGGCATATCGTGTTGAATATAAAAACTATGATCTGGCAGCCTTTTCCTTTATTAGACAAAAACTGGCAAAAACTTTTTCTTATTAGTTTTTGCTTTGTTTTTAGTGTGGTTTTTTTAAACCTTTTTGTTCCCTTTAATATCAATTTATGGGAAGATGATGAGGGTATTGCGCAATTTTTGAGGCTATCAAAGTTTGCCGCCATAGGTATTTTAGTTTTGGCCTTTTCGCAGTTTGCGTTACGTAAACTATTTAAAATTTCAAGCTTTAAGTTTGTTGAATTTATTGGTTGGGTAATATTGGAGATGGTGTTGATCGCTTTGGTCTTGTCTGCTTTCTACCTATATGATGGAATATCTTTTTGGTTATTTTTTTTAGAATGCATCCGTTATGCAGCATTGGTTGTTTTAATTCCTTATTCTGTAGCACTACTTATAATTTATGTATTTCTGTTAAAGAATAATAACAATGCCAATGCGAGTGCATCACTACCTACAGATTTAATAGGAATACCCGATGGAAACAACCTAGTTAAGTTATCTGTGCCAATAAATAATCTATTGTATTTTGAGTCGGCAGATAACTATGTGGTAGTTCAATATCTTGATGAAGGAAAAGCAAAGAAAAAACTTATTCGTAATACGCTTAAAAACTTAGAAAACACACTGGATAACTCTGTCATAAAAAGGTGCCATCGTTCTTTTATTGTTAATGTAAAAAGCATCAAATTAATCGAAAAAGTTTCAGGTAAGTTTTTCATTCATATAAAAAACAATGAGAAACCCATCCCTATATCTACCAATTACATCCCACAGTTTAAAGATTATATTTCTTAAGACATTCTATTCATCCCATAATGGGCTTCTTTGTCCCTATTTTTTTACGTAACGATTTGATCTACATAATTTTGTTGAAAATAAAAAATCAATGTATAATTTAATTTAGTTTTAATTATGAAGAAAAATCTAGTCGTATTAGTAGTAGTAGTTTTAGCATTTTGTTTTAAGACAAACGCCCAAGAGTCTATAAAAAACTTTAAAGGTACCTGGGAGTATGAGTGCAACGAAGCACCTTATGGATACAATTCTGGAAAAATAGTTGTTGAACAAAAAAAGGACAGACCTGTCGTTAAGGTAATCTATGAAGATGGAGGTGAAAATACAGCCGAATCTATTAAAGTCAAGAATGGTGTGTTGTACTTTAATATAAATGTAGAAGATAGCTTTGTTAAAGTGCAATTACAAAAGGATGGTACGAAAATAAAAGGCAAAGCCATTAACGGTTACGGAGAAGAATTGAGGATAACCGCCGTGCAGAAAAAATAGCCTAAAATTATAGGCAGTCTGTTTAATTTTATTAGTTAGTTTATAAAATATCCAAATCGAGGTGTGCTCGTTTGGATATTTTTAATTGAATGGATTATTGGTTTGAGAAGTATTAAAAAAATAGGCTTAAAAATTAATAATGTTAAAATAGTTAAAAAATGTCCCTATTATATTTGGAGATATTTGTTTTAATTACTGATATTTGTAGAAACAATAGGTAAACATGAATTTTATTCAATTTCATCATCATCATTTTCAAATTTGCTCTCAAGCGAAGTGAAGGTGTGTTGAATAAAGTCAAGATATTTTTAAACCCGTTTGAGACAATCAAGCGGGTTTTTTATTTAAAAACTTAAGTAGATTGTTTCAAACTCATAACGAATAATAAAAATGAGTAAACTAAGAATTGCTGTACAAAAATCGGGTCGATTAAACGAAGACTCAATGAAAATCCTAAAGGATATAGGGATTTCTATCGATAATGGGAAGGATCAATTAAAGGCATCAGCCAGGAATTTTCCAGTAGAAGTATTCTATTTAAGGAATGGCGATATTCCGCAATATTTAAAAGATGGTGTTGTAGATGTTGCCATTATCGGAGAAAATGTATTAATAGAAAAGGGGAAGGATATAAGAGTTGCTGAAAAACTAGGATTTTCTGCTTGTCGCGTGTGTATTGCCGTCCCAAAGTCCCATAATTATAACACTATAAAAGATCTGGAGGGAAAGCGTATAGCTACATCATATCCTAATACCGTTCAAGATTATTTAGATAAAAATGGTGTGAAATCGAATTTGCATATTATTAATGGTTCTGTTGAAATCGCTCCAAATATTGGACTGGCAGATGCTATTTGTGATATTGTATCTAGCGGAAGCACGCTGTTTAAAAACAATTTAAAAGAAGTTGAAACGATCTTAAAATCGGAGGCGGTACTAGCGGTTTCACCAGTGCTTTCAAAAGAAAAAGAAGCTATTCTTAGTAAAATCCAGTTTAGGATTCAGTCGGTCTTAAAAGGCAGACAATCAAAATATATATTGCTTAATGCTCCAAACGATAAATTACAGGACATTATAAATGTGTTACCAGGAATGAAAAGTCCAACTGTGTTGCCTTTGGCAGAGGAGGGGTGGAGCTCAGTACATTCTGTAATAAGTAAGAACGAATTTTGGGACGTTATTGACGAACTAAAAAATAACGGCGCCCAAGGAATTTTGGTATGTCCTATTGAGAAGATGGTATTATAGTGTCTTTCAGATCCCGTGCATTTGGGAGAGAATCTCACTTAAAAAAGTTTAGTATGCAAATAATTGATAATCCAAATAAAGAAAACTGGTCAGAAGTCCTAAAAAGACCCACACAAACGGTAAAGGACATTGAAGCTACTGTAAATCAGATTTTTGAAGAAGTTCTTACTGAGGGTGATGTGGCCATAAAAAACTATACAGCGCGTTTTGATGGCGTTGATCTGGTATCCAATATAGTTTCTAACGATGAGTTGCAGGAGGCCATAGCCAAAGTGCCAGCAAAGCTACAAGAAGCTATTAAATTAGCTAAAAGCAATATTGAAGCGTTCCATAAAGCCCAAAAAACCACTAGAGTAGAAGTGCAGACTACTAATGGTGTAGCTTGTTGGCAAGAAAAGCGTGCTATAGAAAAAGTAGGCTTGTACATTCCAGGAGGTACGGCACCTTTATTTTCTACAGTTTTAATGTTGGCTGTGCCTGCGCAAATTGCAGGATGCAAAGAGATCGTTTTGTGTTCCCCACCAAGCAAGAATGGTTCTTTGGCTCCAGAAATACTTTTTGCAGCGCAACTTTGTGGAGTAACCAAGATTATCAAGGTAGGGGGGATTCAAGCCATTGCCGGACTAACTTTTGGAACAGCAACCATACCTCAAGTATATAAAATATTTGGCCCCGGAAACCAATATGTAACTGTTGCCAAACAACTAGCTACGAAACATGGCGTAGCAATAGATATGCCCGCTGGACCAAGTGAGTTGTTGGTGGTTGCCGATAACACAGCTAACCCTGCTTACATTGCTTCAGATTTATTGAGTCAGGCAGAGCACGGAATCGATAGTCAGGTTATCTTAGTATCTACTTCTAAATCGTTAATAAATGAGGTTTCCGAAGCAATTGAAGAACAAATACAGGCGCTACCCAGACAGGCTATAGCAGAAAAAGCAATGGCAAACTCGAAAGGTATTCTCGTAAAAGATGATGCAACCGCTTTAGAGTTAATAAACGAGTACGGGCCAGAACATTTTATTGTATGTGTAGAGAACGAAGCATTTTATGTTGATGGCATAAGAAATGCAGGATCGGTGTTTATTGGAGACTTTACACCTGAGAGTGCTGGCGATTATGCCTCTGGAACAAATCACACATTACCAACCAATGGTTTTTCAAAAGCTTATTCGGGCGTGAATTTAGATAGCTTTTCTAAGAGCATGACTTTTCAGAAAATATCGAGGGAAGGCCTTTTAAATATAGGTGAGACCATCGAACTTATGGCAGAAGCTGAAGGCTTACAAGCACATAAAAATGCAGTATCCATTCGATTAAAGGATTTGCAATAATTTGATCCCAAAGTAAAATGAAAACAACAAAAATAAATATAGACAGTTTAATAAGGCCAACCATTAAGGCCTTAAAACCTTATTCTTCGGCGCGTGATGAATTTCAAGGAGTTAGTGATCCCATGGTATTTTTGGACGCCAATGAAAATCCGTTTTATAATGGTGTAAACCGTTATCCAGATCCCAAACAAAGAACAGTAAAGTCAATGCTTTCAGAAATTAAAGGAATTCCTGTAGAGAATATACTTTTGGGGAACGGAAGCGACGAAGTATTGGATCTTATTTTTAGAGTGTTTTGTGAGCCTAATCAAGATAATATCCTCATTTTGCCTCCAACCTATGGGATGTACGAAGTGCTGGCTAATTTGAATGCAGTCGAAATCAAAAAGATACAATTAACGGATGATTTTCAACCAGACGTTGAGGGTATTTTAAGTCAAGTGGACGAAAACAGCAAATTACTGTTTTTATGTTCTCCAAACAACCCGACGGGAAATAGCTTTGCCCAAAAGTCCATAGCAGAATTAGTAAGCAATTTTAATGGCATTGTAGTTATAGATGAAGCCTACATCGATTTTTCAAATCAGATAAGTTGGTCTACACGTTTAGAAGATTTTCCTAATTTAATTGTTACCCAAACACTATCTAAGGCTTATGGAATGGCGGGAATTCGTTTAGGTATTTGTTATGCTTCAACGCAAATAATCAATGTGCTAAATGCTATTAAACCACCGTATAATGTTAACGAACTAACACAACAAAGAGCTATAGAACAGTTAAGTAGTATGGAAGTTACGGCAAATCAAATTAAAACCATTTTAGAGGAACGCAAAAAGCTAATATCAGAAGTTAAAACGATGGATTATGTTTTAAAGATTTACCCTTCTGACGCTAACTTTATTTTGATAAAAGTAGATGATGCGAATAAACGATACGATCAGCTCATAGAAAAAGGTATTGTGGTACGAAACAGGACCAAGCAGCTAGGGTGCGATAATTGCTTAAGGCTCACTGTAGGAACACCTGAGGAGAATGAAATATTAATAAAAACACTTTTGTTAATTTCGGAATCCTGAACTTGTTTCAGGAGCTTTTAAATAAAACTGAATAATGATTTTAAACCAAAAATATTAAGTATAGATTAAACAGATTCTGAAACAAGTTCAGGATAAATCACTACGTTATATGAAAAAAGTATTATTTATAGACCGGGACGGAACGATAATAAAAGAAACGGAAGACGAACAAATTGATTCTTTTGAAAAGCTTCAGTTTTATCCTAAGGTATTTCAATATTTAAGCAAGATAGCCAAAGAGCTGGATTATGAAATCGTTATGATAACCAATCAGGATGGATTGGGAACAGAAGTATTCCCTGAAGATACCTTTTGGCCTGTGCACAATTTTATTATCAAATGCTTTAAGGATGAAGGCATCGTATTTAAAGAACAATTTATAGATAAAACGTTTGCTAGGGAAAATGCCCCTACCAGAAAGCCCAATACGGGGTTACTAACCCAATATTTTTCTGAAGATTACGATTTAGAAAATTCTTTTGTTATAGGTGATAGACTTACGGACGTTGAATTAGCCAAAAATCTTGGAGCAAAAGGTATATTTATTAACGATAACACGAACTTGGGCACGGACGAAACGACTGTAAAACATGACGAATTGGAACCGTACATAGCCTTAGAAAGCAACGATTGGGAAAAGATATATGCTTTTTTAAAAGCTAAGGATCGTACCGGCGAAATTGTTAGAAACACAAATGAAACTAAAATAGCCATTAAGCTTAATTTGGATGGGACAGGAAACAGTAATATCCATACTGGATTGGCTTTTTTCGACCATATGCTTGACCAAATAGCGCGTCATGGCCAATTAGATTTAGATATAAAAGTAAACGGAGATCTGGAAGTAGACGAACACCATACGATTGAAGATACCGCTATTGCCTTAGGTGAATTATTTAATACCGTTTTAGGTAACAAATTAGGAATCGAACGTTATGGTTTTAGCTTGCCAATGGACGACTGTTTTGCACAGGCTGCCATTGATTTTGGAGGAAGAAACTGGTTAGTGTGGGAAGCCGACTTTAAACGAGAAATGATAGGAAAAATGCCTACCGAAATGTTTTACCATTTCTTTAAGTCCTTTACCGATGGAGCCAAATGTAATTTAAATATTAAAGCCGAAGGTACTAATGAGCACCACAAAATAGAAGCTATTTTTAAAGCCTTTGCCAAAGCCATTAAAATGGCTGTAAAACGCGATGTGGAAAAAATGATTTTACCATCAACGAAAGGTGTTTTATAAAAGAAAAAATAAAAATTTAAAGGGTACACTACCAATAATATTAGAAAATTGAAATTAGTAATTATAGATTACGGAGCTGGAAACATAAAAAGTATTCAGTTTGCTTTTAAAAGACTTGGAGTCAATGCGGTTTTGTCTAAAGATCCAGAAGAAATTGCTGAGGCAGATAAGGTTATATTTCCAGGAGTAGGAGAAGCTAGTAGCGCTATGGAAATGTTAAAAGAGACAGGCTTGGATACCTTAATCCCTAAGCTAAAACAACCTGTACTTGGAATTTGTTTAGGAATGCAACTGCTATGTGAATTTACTGAAGAAGGAAATACAAAGGGATTAGGTGTTTTTAAAACAGTTGTTAAACGCTTTGATAATCGTGTAAAAGTGCCCCAGATGGGATGGAATGTGATAAAAGATTTAAAATCCAGACTGTTTAAGGGAATCAAGGAAAAGGAATACATGTATTTAGTGCATAGTTATTATGCAGACCATTGTCCAGAAACGATTGCAACAACCGATTACGATATTAATTATGCTTCTGCTTTACAACACAAAAACTTTTATGGTGTGCAATTTCACCCAGAAAAGAGTAGCGTAGCAGGAGAAAGAATATTACAAAATTTTTTAGAATTATAGATTTAAGTACCATTTATGAAGTACAAAATACGATATATGAAGTTTGAAGTTTGATTATATATGCTACTTAAAAAAAACTAGCCCAAACTTTAAACTTTTAACAATATAAATATGAAAAACGAATTAATGAATAGAACAAAGCAATTTGCTTTAGATTGTTGGAGTTTTTGTTTTAGAGTTCCTAAATCTCGAGAGTACAATGCATTTGTGAATCAATTAATTCGGAGCTCAAGTTCAGTTGGTGCTAATTACAGAGCGTCTCAAAGAGCTAAATCAACAGCTGATTTTATAAATAAGTTAAAAATTGTTGAAGAAGAAGCTGACGAAAGTGTGTATTGGTTGGAAATTTTTAATGAAATCCTTCCGGAAAATTCAAAAGAAACAGATAAACTTATGAATGAAGGTAAAGAATTATTAGCTATTACAGTAGCTTCAATAAAAACAGCTAAACGAAATAATAAAAAGTAGTCGATATGTCACCTAACTTTGTACTTCTAATATTTAACTTATAAAATTTAATTTTTGAATGAGAATAATACCAGCCATAGATATCATAGACGGTAAATGTGTTCGCTTAACAAAAGGGGATTACGACACCAAAAAAGTTTATAACGAAAATCCATTAGAAGTTGCTAAGGCATTTGAAGATGCTGGTATAGAATACTTGCATTTGGTGGATCTTGACGGAGCCAAAGCACAGCATATCGTGAATTACAAAGTATTGGAGCAAATAGCCTCAAAAACAGCTTTAAAAATTGACTTTGGTGGTGGATTGAAAGCCAACGAAGATTTGCATATTGCTTTTAATTCTGGTGCGCGCCAAGTAACGGGCGGTAGTATTGCTGTTAAGAACCCGAATGTGTTTGAAGGTTGGATTGAAAAATATGGATCAGCGAAAATCATTTTGGGAGCAGATAGTGACCACGGTAAAATTTCTATAGGAGGTTGGACAGAGCAAAGTGAAGAAGACCTTATCCCGTTTATTAAATCATACCAAAGAAAAAGCATTCAATACGTTATCTGTACCGATATTTCCAAGGACGGCATGTTAGAAGGGCCTGCTATTGAATTGTATAAAGATATTATTGCCGCTTGTTCTAATAGTAGCAAGGGACAATCAATTAAGTTAATAGCGTCGGGAGGCATATCCTCCATAGATGAATTGCCTTTGCTTAAAGAAGCTGGATGTGAAGGTGTAATAATAGGCAAAGCTATTTATGAGGACAGAATCAGTTTAAAACAACTAGAAAAATTTGTGTAATTAAGTTTGAAGTTCAAGTATTAACGCTTCCAACTTCCAACTTCCAACTTTAAAGTATGTTAACAAAACGTATTATACCCTGTTTAGATATAAAGAATGGGCGAACCGTTAAAGGTGTTAATTTTGTAGACTTAAGAGATGCTGGTGATCCTGTCGAGCTAGCAAAGCAATACGCTGCTATAGGTGCAGACGAGTTGGTGTTCTTGGATATTTCTGCTACGATAGAAGAAAGGGCAACTACCCTTGACATGGTACTACATGTTGCCGAACAAGTTAATATTCCCTTTACCGTTGGTGGCGGCATTTCTTCGGTAGAAGATGTTGATGCACTCCTAAAATGTGGTGCCGATAAAGTATCTGTTAATTCCTCTGCAGTAAAGCGACCAGATCTGGTCAACGAATTAGCCGATAAATTTGGGAGCCAATGTGTTGTTGTAGCCATTGATGCCAAACAAATTAATGGAGAATGGAAAGTACACTTAGCAGGCGGTAGTATTCCAACAGATATCGATTTGTTCGAATGGGCCAAAGAAGTGGAACAACGTGGTGCCGGTGAAATATTATTTACCTCAATGGATCATGATGGTACCAAAAATGGATTTGCCAATATAGCATTAGCAAGATTGTCTGAAGAACTAAATATTCCCGTAATAGCTTCAGGAGGCGCTGGAAATGTACAACACTTTATAGATACATTTAAAATAGGTAAAGCCGATGCCGCATTGGCAGCTAGTGTGTTCCATTTTGGAGAAATTCCTATTCCAGATTTGAAAAAAGAATTAAACGATAATAATATAGAGGTGCGCCTTTAAGCATTATATAAAGATTGAATTATGGATATTAAATACAATAAAGAAGGTTTGGTTCCCGCAATCATTCAGGATGCAATAACTAAAAATGTTTTAATGTTAGGTTATATGAATGAAGAAGCTTACAACAAAACCATTGAAACCAAACAAGTCACTTTTTATAGTAGGAGCAAACAGCGTTTATGGACCAAAGGAGAAGAGAGTGGTAACTTTTTAAACCTGGTTGATATAAAAAATGATTGCGATAATGATACGCTATTGTTACAAGTAGAACCTGTCGGACCTACATGCCATAAAGGAACCGATACCTGTTGGGGAGAAAAAAACATGGCATCCTATGGATTCTTATCCAAATTGGAAAACGTTATTGAAGAACGTGTTGCTAATAAAGACACTAATAAATCGTACGTAGCAAGCTTGTTTGCTAAGGGGATTAATAAGGTAGCTCAAAAAGTAGGAGAGGAAGCTGTTGAAACGGTTATAGAAGCAATGGATAACAATGACGAACTATTTCTATATGAGTCCGCAGACTTACTGTTTCACTATTTAATGCTCCTGCAAGCAAAAGGATTTAGATTAAAAGATATTGAAGACGAATTAAAAGGCAGGCAAAAATAAAAACAGAGGCATTGTTTTGGTTAAACAACAATGCCTCATCAAAGTTTGGTTGGTTTATTTCAAGTTAATGTATCCATTTTTTAGTTTTAGAGTGCTTAGAAAACCAAACTAAGAATAAAGCAAAAACAATGATGGAAATGGTCATTCCTATGTTGTCTGTTATACCTTTGGAAAAAAAGTACCCCATTTGTATTACAACTGTTATAAAAGAGAGTACGAACAGCGGGTAGGCCCATCCTTTTCTAAGTAAAAGTCCAATGCTGGCAATTGTTGCCGAGAAAACGGCAATCGCAAAAGCAGCAGTAATCCAAGCAGGCGTACTGGAAGCTAACTCTAATTGTTCTGAAGTCATGGCAGCCTGCCATCGCTCCGTTTCATAAGCCTGACCTAAATATTGATCGACGCCCATAGCGTTCCAAAAAAGTGCAATAATGCTTACTACCCAAAACCAAATAGCAGGCTTATTCTCATTGTTTAAAGTCATAATTTGTTAGTTTTTAGTTAGTGAAAAACATTACAAATTATAAAATTTTTGTCACAATTAATAATTACCTTAATTTTCCGCCTCTTTAAAAAACATAATGAAGAAATATTTTTATGTCATTACCATTCAATATTTAGGATATCGTTTTCATGGTTGGCAAAAGCAGCCCGATGTAAAAACGCTGCATTTAATGATCGATAGAACATTAAACTTTATTCTTGATGGTAAACGCTTTAAAAGCCTAGGGGCAGGGAGGACAGACGCTATGGTTTCAGCTGAAAATGCTGCTTTCGAGTTGTTTGTATTTGAGCCTATCGAAGATTTGGACGCGTTTTTAGCTCTATTTAATCATAATTTACCTCAAGATATCCGTGCTACTGGTATCCGAGAAGTCGATGCTAAATTTAATATTATAAAGCATTCAAAAATCAAAGAGTATAACTATTTGTTCACTTATGGAGCAAAGTGTCATCCGTTTTGTGCACCCATAATGACTACTATTTTGGATGATTTGGATATAGAGTTAATGAAACAGGGAGCTAAATTATTTGAGGGGTCGCATAACTTTAAATCCTATTGCTTTCGGCCAACAGATAATGGTATTTATGATCGTGAAATTTTAACATGCGAACTGGTAGAAAATACAATTTATCAAGCTAATTACTTTCCTAAGCATAGTTATTTACTGCGTGTAAGAGGCAAAGGGTTTATGCGTAACCAAATCCGACTAATGATGGGGACGCTTATAGATTTGGGGAAAAACAAGCTAAGTATAGAAGATATTAAAAACAGTTTAAAACCTAATAGCTATGCGAGAATGGAATATATAGCACCAGCCTCTGGATTGATTTTAAAAGCCATCGATTTTGAGTAAAGTATCTTAGCGTATTTTAGTTCTATTATAAAATAGACACTATTTTTTAGATTACTATATTCCTTCCCGAAAAGGATTCAGGTGTAATAATGCTTTCTTATTAAAGCTATTTTATTATTACTTCATTATTATAATAATTGTCTATATTCGAATGAAATTAGCCAATGCTGTTGTTTCTTTTGTAATAATCCGCATATATTTAGATAATTGATGAAATTAAATTAATGAAAATTAAACTGCTCTTTTTAGTTGTTCTATACAATTGCTTTAGCCTGATGGCGTCTCAGGTTGATACCCTAACGGTTACGAGCCTATCAATGAATAAGGCCATAAAGAACGTTGTAATATTACCCGATAGTTACACTTTAAAGGAAGGTGAATTTCCTGTATTGTATTTATTGCATGGTGCCGGTGATGATTTTTCAAAATGGTTAACTACTGTGCCGCACATAAAAGACATTGCTGATACCTATAACATGATTATAGTGTGTCCAGATGGTGGTTATACCAGTTGGTATTTTGATAGTCCTGTTGACAGCTCAATGAAATATGAAACTTATGTTTACAAAGAGTTGATAAATGCCATAGACACAAAGTACAATACCATTAAAGAAAAGAGCGGTCGTGCTATAACCGGTTTGAGTATGGGAGGGCATGGTGCCTTATATCTGGCGTTTAGGCATCAGAACATATGGGGGGCTGCAGGAAGTATGAGTGGTGGTGTTGATATTCGTCCTTTTCCCAACAATTGGGATATCAGTAAGCGACTGGGTAAATATCCAGAGAATAAGGAGGGATGGGAGAATAATACGGTAATTAACCTTGTACATTTATTGGATGGCGATTTAAGTCTCATTATAGACTGTGGTTACGATGATTTCTTCTTTGATGTCAACAAGAAGCTGCATAAAAAACTACTTGAAAGAAACATTGCACACGATTTTATTGAACGTCCCGGTAAGCATAACTGGAAATATTGGACTAATGCTATTAAATATCAAATAATGTTCTTTAATGATTACTTCCGGAAGAATAACTAAATGTAACCTGTAAATAACATAACTCTAAAACCTTTTATCATGAGTACACAAGTTCCAAAAACAGCTTTAGACTTTTTTAAAAACCTTGAAAAGAATAATAACCGTGACTGGTTTAATGATCACAAAAAGGAATTTAAAACCATAGAAGCACAGGTAAAACAAGTTTATAATGTGGTTATGGAGCTGCTTAGAAAACATGATGATATTGATAAACTTAAGATGTTTAGGATCTATCGCGACGTACGCTTTTCAAAAAACAAACTTCCGTATAAAACGCATTTTGGAGGTGCTTTTCACCGTACTAAGCCCCAATTACGTGGCGGATATTATTTACACATTCAACCTAACAATGAAAGCTTTATAGCAACTGGGTTTTGGGAGCCAGCCAAAGAAGACCTGTTTCATATAAGAAAGGAATTTGAAATGGACGATCAGGAAATCCGAGACATTATTAACGAGCCACAATTTAAAAGCATTTGGGGTGATTTTGTAGGTGATGAAGTTAAAACAGCTCCTAAGGGTTTCAGTAAAGATCACAAAGCTATAGACTTGATAAAAAAGAAGCAATATATCTTTGTTAAGAAATTTACAGATAAAGAAGTTCTAGATGCCAACTTCATTACTAAAGTCGATGAGGCTTTCAAGGCCATACGTCCTTACTTTGATTATATGAGCGATGTCCTTACAACCGACTTAAACGGTGTGTCCCTTATTTAATTGTAAATTTAAAACAGGTTTAAACTACAGCCAAAAGCTCTGGCTTTTCCAAAAGCTGTATGTTGTCGATTAAACGTTCTTTAACAAGTTGCATCATACGCTTGTTAAGGGCAGAAGAATTTTGAATGTAAACCAAATACTCTTCAACTGTAAATTGTCCGATAACGATCCCTTTTAAGGAATTTCTGAATTTCATATCACGTTGAATGGCATTTTCAATGTAATCAATGCGTTTATCCAGTTTTAGTCCATAGAAAACAGATTTGTGCTTATTGGCATAATTTTTAAACACTTCTATCAAAAGGTCATTTTGAAGCTTGATAACAGGTCTTAAAACTTGATTTTGGAACCGTTCGTCAGAACTCATATTGTCGTTAATTGTGGCTTCAGGGACTTCCGGACGAATACTTTTTAGGTTAAGATGTCTTGTATTCATGATTAAGAGTTTTACTAAAATTAGAGATTATTGGTACGCATTGTAGGGAATCCCTCTTTTAATTATCAACGACCTTATTAACAATAACAATTTTCCTATCTTTAAATCCTCAAAAAAAAGAGCCTGTAACGACATGAAGTTTGGAAGTGTAGATAACCCCGAAATTATTGATTTTACCTTACCCCAAGATCATCCAAAAACGAAAACTGTTTTAAACAAGCATAAAGACGACAACATACCTGATGTATACATAGGTTGTGCCAAATGGAATCGGGCAGATCTCAAAGGATTCTATCCAAGGGGAACCAAAGATGAATTGGTGTACTATGCCTCACAATTCAATGCCATAGAACTAAACGCTACCTTTTACAGAATATTTCCGCCCGAACAATTTACAACTTGGTACAAGAAAACCCCAGAAGGATTTAAGTTTTTCCCTAAACTCAATCAGGAAATTAGTCATTGGAAGCGTTTGAACGGTATCAAGGAAGTGGTGGAGCATTATTTATATAGTGCGATCAATTTAAAGGAAAAACTAGGAACTATATTCTTGCAATTACATAATAATTTTTCACCTAAAGATTTTAATAGGGTCGTTCAATTTGTAGAGGCCTGGCCTAAAGAATTACCGTTAGCTATTGAGTTTAGGCATACCGATTGGTATAACGATTCATTGGTAGCCAAAGATTTATACCAACTGTTGGAACAAAACAATATTTCTAATGTTATAGTAGACACAGCCGGAAGACGTGATTTATTGCACATGCGTCTAACAAATGCAACAGCTTTTGTTCGTTATGTTGGGGCCAATCACCCAAGTGATTACATCCGTTTAGACGATTGGGTAACACGCTTAAAAACATGGAAGGAGGAAGGGATCAAAGAAGTCGATTTTTTTATACACCAAAATATAGAAAAAGAATCTCCATTATTATCCACCTATTTCATTAAAAAGATTAATGAACAATTAGGGTACACCTTAAAGATTCCTAATGAGCAGGCGCAACAGACATTACTTTAAATAAAATTAAAAATACACTACATGAGATTTCACACAAGGAAATGGGTTAAACCAGAAGATTTAAATCCAAACGGAACATTATTTGGCGGTCGTCTTTTAGAATGGATTGACGAAGAAGCAGCATTGTATACCATCATTCAATTGGAAAATCAGAAGGTCGTTACCAAATACATGAGCGAAATAGATTTTAGAGCTTCAGCAAGAGAAGGTGACATCATAGAAATTGGTATAGATGTTGTAAAATTTGGAACGGCATCGCTTACATTAAGCTGTGAGGTTAGAAATAAAATGACCAGAGAAACTATAATAACCATTTCAAATATTGTAATGGTTAACTTAGACAGCGACGGAAAGCCTAAACCACATGGGAAAACTCGCATAGAATATGTGGCTGACAGATTGGAATAAAGGCATAAACAGTCACTTTGAAAATTTTAAGTGATTTTAATGTTCTGTTGCATTTAATTCAATTTATATACCATCTATTGGTAATTTTATAAAAATTTAATACCAAAGCATCTTAAACATTTAAATAGCAACAATAAAATACAGTTTTTTATAAATTTGTTGCTCTTATAGCTTATGCAGCTTAATTTCAGTAGTTGTGTATAAGTTTTAATACAAAATTAAAGATATTTATGAGCAAAACATTGTTTGACAAAGTATGGGATTCCCATGTTGTAAGAAAGATTGAAGGTGGACCGGATGTGTTTTTTATAGACCGTCATTTCATTCATGAAGTAACGAGCCCTGTAGCCTTTTTAGGCTTAAAAAACAGAGGGTTAAAAGTGTTGTATCCAGAGCGTACCTTTGCGACAGCCGATCACAATACACCTACTATAAACCAGCATTTACCTGTTGAAGATCCCTTATCTGCAAATCAATTAAAAGCCTTAGAAGATAACTCTAAAGAGCACGGTATAAGTCATTGGGGGTTAGGGCATAAAAAAAATGGTATTGTACATGTTGTAGGACCAGAGAATGGTATTACATTCCCAGGTGCGACGATTGTTTGTGGAGACTCGCACACTTCTACACACGGAGCGTTTGGAGCCATAGCGTTTGGTATTGGAACTTCAGAAGTGGAAATGGTGTTGTCTACACAATGTATTATGCAGCCTAAGCCCAAAAAGATGCGTATTAATATTAATGGGCAATTAGGTAAAGGTGTAACCCCAAAAGATGTTGCCTTATATATCATATCTCAGTTAACAACATCGGGAGCAACAGGCTATTTTGTAGAGTATGCTGGCGATGTGTTTGAAAACATGACCATGGAAGGGCGTATGACCGTATGTAACTTGTCGATTGAGATGGGAGCACGTGGTGGTATGATCGCACCAGACGAAACAACTTTTGCATATTTAAAAGACAAGCCATTATCTCCTAAAGGAGAAGCTTGGGACGGGGCAGTAGCTCACTGGAAAACTCTGAAAACAGATGCAGGTGCTACGTTTGATAAAGAATTAACATTCAGTGCTAGTGATATTGAACCCATGATAACCTACGGAACTAATCCTGGAATGGGGATAGGTATATCTAAACATATCCCTAATGCTGAAGCCGTAGAGGGAGGCGTAGCTACCTATAAAAAATCTTTGGATTATATGGGATACAATGAAAATGATTCGATGATCGGTAAAAAGGTTGACTATGTGTTTTTAGGAAGCTGTACTAATGGCCGTATTGAAGATTTTCGTGCTTTTGCATCCATAGTGAAAGGAAAGAAAAAAGCAGATCATGTAACAGCTTGGCTGGTTCCAGGGTCGCATGAAGTAGAAGATAAGATTAAAGATGAGGGTATTTTGGATATTCTTACCGAGGCTGGCTTCTCTCTAAGACAACCAGGGTGTTCTGCCTGTCTGGCAATGAATGACGATAAAGTGCCAGCAGGAAAGTATGCTGTAAGTACTTCTAACAGAAACTTTGAAGGACGTCAAGGGCCAGGATCCAGAACCTTATTAGCAAGTCCGTTAGTAGCCGCTGCTGCAGCTGTTACCGGAGTTGTAACAGATCCAAGAACACTTTTGTAATTAAAAATTAAAAATGAATAGTTAAAAGTTAAAGAGGGCATTCAAAAGCTCTAAACTTTAAACTTTAAACTTTAAACTTTCAAAAAAATGGCTTACGATAAATTTAATGTATTAGCAAGTACAGCGGTTCCTTTACCTTTAGAGAATGTAGATACCGATCAAATTATACCAGCACGTTTCTTAAAAGCCACTAAGCGTGAAGGTTTTGGTGATAATTTATTTCGCGACTGGCGTTATAATGCAGACGATACACCTAAAGAAAACTTTGTATTAAATAACCCTACTTATAGCGGTAAAATACTGGTGGCAGGAAAGAACTTTGGTTCTGGATCTTCTAGAGAGCATGCTGCTTGGGCTGTATATGATTACGGATTCCGTTGTGTAGTGTCGAGTTTTTTTGCAGATATTTTTAGAAATAACTGTTTAAATATTGGTGTATTACCTGTACAGGTAAGTTCTGAGTTTTCAGAACAAATATTTAACGCTATCTACGACGATCCCAATACAGAAATAGTTGTAGATCTACCGAATCAAACCATAACTATTGCCGCTACTGGTGCACAAGAATCATTCGATATAAATAGTTATAAAAAGGAAAACATGCTAAATGGTTTCGATGATATAGACTATTTACAGAACATGAAAGGTGAAATAGAAACGTTTGCTAACGGTTTGTTGCTATAACAATGGCTACACACAGATTAGAAATAATGGATACGACATTACGCGATGGCGAACAAACATCGGGTGTGTCGTTTTCTGCTTCTGAAAAGTTAACAATTGCCAAACTCTTATTAGAAGAATTAAAGGTAGATCGTATAGAAATTGCATCAGCCAGAGTTTCAGAAGGAGAGTTTCAAGCTGTAAAGGATATTACCCAATGGGCTAATGAAAACGATTATATCGACGCTATTGAGGTACTAACTTTTGTTGATAATGGCATTTCATTAGATTGGATGATAGAGGCAGGAGCCAAGGTTCAAAATCTATTGACCAAGGGGTCATTAAACCATTTAACTTACCAGCTTAAAAAGACGCCAAATCAGCACTTTAATGAGATATCAGAAAACATTGAACTTGCTAACGAACGTGGTATTGCAACTAATATTTATCTCGAAGATTGGAGTAATGGTATGCGTAACTCCAGAGATTATGTCTTTGAGTTTTTAGAATTCTTGGCAACGCAGCCTGTTAAGCGTATTATGTTACCAGATACTTTGGGTATTTTAACACCAAAGGAATCTTATGATTTTATAAAAGAGATAAGAGATAAGTATCCTAAAGCACACTTTGATTTTCATGCGCACAACGATTATGATCTAGGCGTTGCTAATGTAATGGAAGCCGTAAAGGCTGGAGCTAACGGATTGCACCTAACTGTTAATGGTATGGGGGAAAGGGCCGGTAACGCTCCTATGGCCAGTACCATTGCTGTTATTAATGATTTTATGCCTGATATTGAAATAGGTGTAAATGAAAAAGTGTTGTATACTGTAAGTAAATTGGTTGAGAATTTCTCTGGTGTAATGATTCCGGCCAATAAGCCTGTTATTGGAGCCAATGTTTTTACACAGACGGCTGGTATTCATGCCGATGGCGATAATAAAAAGAATCTCTATTTCAGTGATTTGTTACCCGAACGTTTTGGAAGAACACGAAAGTATGCTTTGGGGAAATCGTCTGGAAAAGCCAACATCCAAAAGAATTTACAAGAATTAGGTTTGCAGTTAAATGATGACGATCTACGTAAAGTAACGCAGCGTATTATTGAGTTAGGAGACAAAAAGCAGGTAGTAACCAAGGAAGATCTACCCTATATTATTTCAGATGTATTAGATCGTTATACACAAGAAGACAAAGTAAAAGTAGAATCATATGTACTAACCCATTCTAAAGGTTTGCGACCTTCAACCACAGTAGCAATGATTATTGATGGTAAAACTTTTGAGGAAAACGCTCCCGGAGACGGGCAGTTTGATGCTTTTATGAATGCTATACGTCGTATTTTCAAGAAGAAAAACTTAGTGCTTCCAGAACTTATCGACTATGCGGTTCGAATCCCACCAGGAAGTCATTCTGATGCTTTATGTGAAACAATAATAACATGGAAAGACCAGGACAAAGAATTTAAAACCCGTGGCTTGGATTCCGATCAAACTGTTTCGGCAATCAAAGCAACCGAAAAAATGCTAAACATATTTATTAATTAAGAGAACACAAAATTATATAAAACGAGCAAATGAAATTTAACATAGCCCTTTTAGCCGGAGACGGTATAGGCCCAGAAGTAATAGAACAAGCCGTAAAAGTTAGTGATGCCGTAGCCAAAAAATTTGGACATGAAATCACTTGGAAACCTGCCTTAACAGGGGCAGCAGCTATCGATGCTGTTGGCGAACCATATCCAGATGAAACACACGAGGTATGTGCAAATGCAGATGCTGTATTGTTTGGTGCTATCGGACATCCAAAATTTGATAACGATCCGTCTGCTCCAGTACGTCCTGAGCAAGGCTTACTTAAAATGCGTAAAAAATTAGGCTTATTTGCTAATGTACGCCCAACTTTTACCTTCCCATCGCTCATTGACAAATCTCCATTAAAGCAAGAGCGTATTGAAGGTACCGATTTGGTCTTTTTACGAGAATTAACCGGTGGTATTTACTTTGGTGAAAAAGGAAGAAGGGATGAAGGTGAGACTGCATATGATAACTGTGTATATACTAGGGAAGAAGTACAGCGTTTGGCTAAAAAAGGATTTGAATTAGCCATGTCGCGTTCTAAAAAATTATGCTGTGTAGATAAAGCCAATGTATTGGAAACTTCACGTTTGTGGAGAGAAACTGTACAGGCAATGGAAAAGGATTATCCAGAAGTAGAGGTAAGTTACGAATTTGTTGATGCCGTAGCCATGCGTTTGGTACAGTGGCCCAACAGCTACGATGTATTGATTACAGAAAACTTATTTGGAGATATTTTAACGGATGAAGCCTCTGTAATATCTGGCTCTATGGGATTAATGCCATCTGCATCTATGGGAGCAGATATTGCTTTATTTGAGCCAATTCACGGATCGTATCCTCAAGCTACTGGTTTGAATATTGCAAACCCAATGGCTACTATTTTGTCTGCTGCCATGATGTTCGAGACAGCCTTCAATTTACCAGAAGAAGGTAAAGCCATTAGAGATGCTGTTAACAAAGCCTTAGCAGAAGGTATTGTAACAGAAGATCTTGCCGATGGCGGAAAAGCTTATGGAACTAAGGAAGTTGGGGACTGGTTAGCCGCCAATATCTAAACCATATTTACATAAATTTATAAAAGAGTGAGTCCAGTAGGGCTCACTTTTTTTGACAATTAAACGTTATTTGGAATTCACATCTGAGATTTATGCGCTATTTCCAAACCGTTTTAAAATACTCGCAAACAATAATCATGTCTTCTGTTGGTTTTGTGCCTTTAGCTTTCATCACCCTGCTATAGTAATCCCAGTGTACTTTTTTCCAATAATCTAATGATTTATCACCTTCTCCTTCAATATAGGCATATTCTAGAGCGATGTCTTTAAAAGGCACTTGTTCAACTTTGGTTGTTTGAATAATTGCTTTGGCCTGGCCATTCCAATTTGTTATTATATAAAGGTCTCCAATTTGAGGAAGTGGTTCCTTATGTGTTTCAAACCACCACAAAGAAGTTGATGTAGCTTGTTTAATACCTTCAACAGTCAATTGCGCACAGGTATCAGCATCCTGTTGGTTGTCACAAAAGTAACAAGCGACTGGCAAAGGTTCATTTTTATATTCAGGATTATTTTGGATAAATCCTTGCCACAGCACTAGTGCTGAACTACGATTAGTTTTTGTCATTGAAGAAAGTTGATATTTAATGTTTCTAAGAATCAAATGTAAGTAATAGCTAGAAATATAATCCTAATAACACGCTCTGGAGTCTCTTATATATTGAGCATATATTAAGTTGATATGGCTTTAAGTGCACTTAGATACGGGTGAACCTATTTTGAATTATTATTTACAAAGCCTTAAAACTAAGTGTTAAGGTTACTCAATTTACTCGATAATCGAGATTTAAATGTCCCGAAACTTGACCAAAAGGCAGATTACTAAATAATAAACAATAACGAAGACATTTTTCCCTATCATAGATTCGTTTCAATTGAAAAGAATTGATAGTTAGTATCAATAAATTCTTTATTGGTATTGGTTTAGTTAAGGGGTTTTAAACGACGAAGTACTCGGTAATTCAAAAATCTCCAAATCAAAATAGGGCAGTGCTGCCATTAAATGATCGAAGATATCCGACATAATGTATTCGTAGTTTTCCCAACGCTTATCACTACTAAAGGCATAAATTTCCATAGGAATGCCTTGGGTGGTAGGAGCCAACTGGCGTGCCATAATCATCATATCCTTATTAATGGCCGAATGCTGCTTTAAGTAGCTGTCTATGTACTTTCTAAAGACACCTATGTTGGTAAGATTACGACCGTTTAACAGCATGCTTTTGTCTGCACTATGCGATTGGTTGTAAGCATGTATGTCTGCTTGTCTAGACTCTAGATATTTGGTTATTAACTGTATCCCCTTTAACTTTTCTACATCGGCTTCGGTTAAGTATTTAACGCCTTGTTGATTAATGTAAAGGGCACGTTTAATGCGACGCCCTTCGGAGCTTGTCATACCACGCCAATTCTTAAAAGAATCCGATATCAGGGCATAGGTGGGAATGGTGGTTATGGTCTTGTCGAAATTCTGAACTTTAACGGTTGCCAGGGTAATTTCAACAACATCACCATCGGCACCGTATTTTTCAAAAGTAATCCAGTCACCAATGCGTACCATGTCATTTATAGACACCTGAATGCTGGCAACAAATCCTAGGATAGTATCTTTAAAAACTAGCAAAATGATCGCTGAAGCTGCTCCTAAGCTGGCCATGAATTCAATGAATTCTATATTGGTAATAATAGCAAAAGCAGAAAAAATGCCTATTACCCAGGCAAAAATCATAAATACCTGAATATAGCTTGCTACTGGTTTGTCTTTAAATTGGTTGAGGGTTTTTAGATAATCTTTAACAGTATGCAAAAGGCTTCTAACAATCCATAGGGTTAATATTATGCCAAATACTTTAAGTCCTTTTTCTGCAATGTTTTCATAATACTGAAAATCGATTAAGACAATTGGGACGAATTCCAAAGCAATTAAAAGTGGAATGATATGGGCGATATTTCTCGGTGCTTTGTTGGCTACAAGCAGATCGTCAAAGTTGGTTTTAGACTTTGCTGCAAATTGGGAAAACAAACCAATAAGCAGTTTTCTTATAATAAAATCTATTATAAAAATAAGGATTAGTAAGCCTACAAGTAACAGCAGCATATTTAAATATTTTGCGACCGTTTCACTTGTTCCAACAGATACTAGGTAATCATAAAGAAAGTGCTTGGCAGATTCCATTATTCAACAGGTTTGAGGTATTTTCTATCAATATAAAATGTGCCAAACGGAATGACAGCGGCTAATAGAACGCTTCCAAATTGACTTGTGTTCCACTCAAAATCCTTTTTTAACAAAATCGCCAAAACGATATATCCCATAAATAGCAATCCATGTGGCATTCCCAATAACTTAACGTATTGTGGTTCGTCAAGCAGGTATTTAATTGGTGTGGCTATAAACAGTAATAAGATATAGGAAAGTCCTTCGAGAAAGGCTACAACTCTAAATATACTAACAAATGATACCATAAAGCATTATTTTTAAGCTGCAAAAATACAGCACAGCAAGCTAAAACATATAGTTTTTAAGACTTTTTTAAAATATATGAAAAATAATAAGTCCATAAGCTAGAAAACGCAACAAGCGCAGGGAGCCAAACAGTACCACATTTTTAAAAGGAAATGTAATAATGCCAGCTGCAATACAGGACATGGAAAAAGGCAAAGGTAGTAGAGCTCCAACCACAATAAGGAAGCCTCCCCATTTTCTGGAGTTTTTAAGCTGCTTAGCCATTTTAACTTCTAAATATTCATGAACAGTTGGGATTTTGGTTATGGCAACACCAATCCAATATGAAAGTAATCCGCCTATATAGGATGCAAAAGCCAAAATAGTTAAAAATAGCCATGGGCTATGCATCTTGCCTGACCAGGCAATAAATATCTCGGGAGGAATCAAACCTAACAATGTTTCGGAAACAAAAAAGAAGATCAGAACACCATAGGCAGGTAAGGTTTCTGTAAGGCGTATCAAAGCTGCGTTAATATCAAAAAAATGATTTAAACAATATATCGCAACTACCAACAAGGCAATAAAGGGTAAAGCCTTTCTAACTGCCTGCCATACAAAGCTGTAAAATCCTGTATAGTTGTAATACTGATGTAACAACTGGATACGTGATTTTTCGGTTTTAGATTTTAACTTTCCTTTCATAAGTAGGCACCTAGTTTTTGCAAAGTGCAAATATACGGGATAGAAGCGGTCTTATTGGAGATTTTAAGATTATTTAACATGTAGGAGAGACATCTCAGGTAATTCATTTAATTGGTTTTGCATGTTAGTTGAAACTTAAATAGATTTTAGTTAGCATTAAAGGTATGGACTTGCCGTAGGTTGTTATTTAGCTCATAAGATGACATATGTCATTTTATCCTCTGCTTTTTGTAGGTACCTTAGTACCTGTTTCAGCTGAAACATGAAATATGAAGTCATCTCTAAACACAAAATAAATGCATATAAATAATTCCTAAATACATATATTTTTTTTAACTTACTTGTTTCCAATAAGCTACAAAATTCATATAGATGAAAATTTACGACGAAAGACACATCAAAAACGTTGTTTTTGTTGGTGCTCATGGCAGCGGAAAAACAACACTGGCCGAGACCATGCTCTTTGAAGCGGGGCTCATAAACAGGCGAGGAACCGTAGAAGAACGCAATACCGTTTCCGATTACCATGAGATAGAGCACGAGCGTGGTACATCGGTTTTTGCAACGCCATTGCATACCGAATGGCGTAATTACAAGATTAATATTATCGATACTCCGGGATTGGATGATTTTATTGGTGAGATTATTTCATCCATTAGGGTGGCAGATACTGTTGTTAACGTTATCAATGCCAAACATGGCTGTGAGATTGGTACAGAGATTATATGGAACTATATAGACAAATACCACAAACCCATGTTGTTTGTTATTAATCAAATGGACCATGTCAATGCCGACTTCGAGCAAAGCTTTGCAAGCATCAAAACACTTGTAGGCAATAACGTTGTCAAAGTACAGTACCCCATTGTTATCGATGGGGCTTTTTGTTTAATAGATGTTCTTAAAATGAAACTTTACAAGTTTCCGCCACAGGGAGGCAAACCTGAGAAGCTACCTATTCCGGATTCTGAAAAAGAAAAAGCCGATGCGCTTCATAACGAACTTGTGGAGAAAGCAGCCGAAAACGACGAAGAACTGTTAGAAATTTTCTTTGACAAAGGGACGTTGAACGAGGATGAAATGCGTCAGGGTATTAAAGCGGGTATGACCAATCATGATCTGTTCCCTGTATTTTGTGTTTCGGCACTCAACGATATGGGTACAGGTAGGCTTATGGGCTTTATCGATAACGTAGCACCCGCCACAGCCGATCTTAAGCCAGAACAAAGCATTGAAGGTAAAACCATAACAACCGACATGGCGTTACCTACGACCTTATTTGTTTTTAAAACCTTCCATCAGCCTAATTTAGGACAGGTTACCTTTTTTAAAGTCATGTCTGGAGCTGTTAATGTGAACGATAAATTTATCAACTCCAATAATGGGGAAACAGAGACTATGAACCAGTTATTTATTATGGACGGTAAAAATCGGAGTCCTGTTAATAAACTAGCTGCAGGAGACATTGGTGCCACCTTAAAGCTGAAATATACCGAAACGGGTGATACGCTTTGTGATAAAAGCCACCAGGTAACGCTAAAACCTATTAAGTATCCAGAACCGAGAATCACCAAAGTGGTTTCTGCTCTAAGTAAGAACGACGACGAAAAATTGAGCGAATCCCTAAAGAAAATAAGCAGTCAGGATCCTACAGTACTAGTAACCTTCTCTAAGGAAACCAAACAGTTGCTGTTAAGTTGCCAGGGGGAGTTGCACTTAGCTACCATCCAGTGGATGTTGGAACATTTATACCATATTGAAGCAGAATTTAAAAAGCCGAGGATTGCTTATAGGGAGACTGTACAACGTTCGTCTACCGCCAATTACAGGCACAAAAAACAATCGGGAGGTGCTGGACAATTTGCCCAAGTACACCTTAAGATTGAACCTTGGTATGAAGGACTTGAGGAACCAGAAGGCTTTAACATAAGGGGTAAGGAAATTGTAGAGTTACCCTGGGGCGGTACACTGGTATTCTATAACTGTATTGTAGGTGGTGCCATAGACCAACGTTATTTACCATCGGTAATGAAAGGTGTATTGGAAGTCATGGAGTCCGGACCGCTTACCAAATCGTTTATACGCGATGTACGGGTAATGGTATACGATGGTAAAATGCATCCAGTAGATTCTAACGACATTTCTTTTAAAATCGCTGGAGCCCATGCTTTTAAAGAGGCCTTTTTAAATTCGAATCCCAAGCTGTTGGAACCTACCAACAAGTTAACGGTTAAGGTGCCAGAGGATATGGTAGGCAATGTAATGACGGATTTGCAAACACGACGGGCCATTATCCAAGGGATAGAGAGCGAAGGGAATTATCAGGTATTAAAGTGTACCTGTCCTGCAGCCGAGCTGTACGGTTATTCCACCGCATTGCGTTCTTTAACACAGGGCAGGGCTACCTTTAGTTCGGTGTTTGCCTCTTACGAATCGGTACCTGCCAACGTGCAGAATGATCTTATTAAGCAAGTAGCCTTAGAAGAAGTAGAAATCTAGAATAAACAAAACATTATGGAAACTCAAACTAAAGTATCCTATTTAAGCGACTTAAAATTCAATTTAGAAACTTGGAAACGCGAGCTCCGTTTTCACTTTAACGAAATGGACAGCTTCGAAGAAAAACTAGAGGAAATAGCCTCTAGGGAATACGATAAGCGTGCGATGCAACAAATCGAACATTTTCAAAACAGAATTGAGATAGAACGCAATGAAATCTCAAAGCTTATGCACCGCTGTAAAAATAAAATGAATACCTTGATAGCGGTGGATTACAACGAGTCCATTGACGGCAGTTTATTGCATAAGCAAAAGCCTTTAAAGGACGATATGAGACAGTACATTAAACTGCATTACGATCTTAAAGAAGAAATGATGGATTTTTTCAGTCAGTGGTTGTAATTACAAGATGTACGATACATCGTATTGGCTGTCAAAACCCCATTATTACATGGTTGATAATGGGGTTTTGGTGAATAAAGAATTTCTTGAAACGAACTATCCCAGAGGCTCAGCCTCGAGGAATTCTCTTCGATTAAAATATTGTATAAAGCATAAAAAAGCTGTCTAAAAAGTGATTTTTTGACAGCCTTATTGTATTTATTGTTTGATTTCTAGCCTTTACGGAGGAAAGTACTCACCTCTATGGCTACATCATCCCATGTCTTGCTTACACCATCTGGGCCTTTATGAAGATCGAAACAAGCTTTGTTTAGGGTTTCTAAGGCACCAAGTGCATCCCAATTAGCCAGGTTCATTGTACCGGTCATGGTTACACGTCTTTCTTCTGTGATCTTAACATCCAAAGGTAAATCATGGGTTACCCCATTCATTGTAATACTTGCTACACAAGAGTTGTTAGCGTATTTAATAGTACCTTTTAAGATATCTGTATTGAGCATTGCTCCAAAAAATGAGGCTTTTAATTTGGCATCACGACTCTCGTCCTTAGTAAACAAACTACTTGCAGGGATAGAAAAATTTAAATTATTTAAAGCTTCTTGAGCAGAAGCCCCTTCTTTATTTTCAAATTTTAAAACGGTAAACTCACCACCAACAGGTTTTTTTTCTGTGGTTTTATAGGCAGTCCATTTTACTGTTGTGGCTTCTGGCTTAACAACAAATTTTTCGGTCGCTACAGTCTCAACTGTTGTTTCCGTTTCGGTTTTGTTTGTTTTCTTTTTACAACTTATTGTAGTGATTAATAATAAGGCTGACAAAAGGAATGTTGTTTTCTTCATTGTTTTGTTTTATTGTTTATTTAAGTTCATTTTTAAAAATAATGTTCCAAATTTACTTAACTAATATGTGAATCACTATTTTCTGACTGATAAATATCATGTTTTTTTATATAGCTATGCTCTACTTTTGGCACCAAATTGTTAGGTATGTTAAAAACGTTAATAAATAAATATAATGTAGCGGGGCCTCGTTATACGAGTTATCCAACGGTGCCGTATTGGAATAACGACACTTATTCTTTAAAACATTGGAAATCGTCATTAATCACTTCATTTAAGGAAAGTAATGCTAAAGAGGGGATTAGTTTGTATATCCATTTGCCATTTTGTGAAAGCTTATGCACTTTTTGCGGTTGTAATAAGCGTATAACAAAACAGCACAGTGTAGAATCACCTTATATTGATGCCGTTTTAAAGGAGTGGAGCTTGTACTTGGCATTGTTTGATGAAAAACCGATTATAAAGGAACTTCATCTTGGTGGAGGAACTCCTACTTTTTTTAGTCCAGACAATTTAAAGCGCTTAATACAGGGTATTTTAAATAAGTCGGTACTGGCTGAAGCTTATGAATTCAGTTTTGAAGGCCATCCCAATAATACGACAAGAGAACATTTACAGGCACTTTACGATGTTGGCTTTAGGCGTGTGAGCTATGGTGTTCAAGATTATAATGAAACGGTTCAAAAAGCAATACATAGAATTCAGCCTTTCGAAAATGTTAAACGGGCTACGGAGCTTGCAAGGGAGATGGGTTATACGTCAATAGGTCATGATATTATTTTTGGATTACCATTTCAAACACTGGATCATGTACAGGAAACCATTCTCAAAACGAAGGCATTATTGCCTGATCGTCTGGCATTTTATAGTTATGCGCATGTACCATGGATAAAAGGTAACGGACAGCGAGGATTTAAAGATTCGGATTTACCTTCGGCTGCATTAAAACGTGAACAATACGAATTAGGGAAAGCATTACTTACTCAAGTGGGCTACCATGAAATTGGAATGGATCACTTTGCTCTGGCTACGGATTCATTATATAAATCTATGCAAAATGGTGGTTTACATAGAAACTTCATGGGATATACAGCATCAAAAACACAAGCGATGATAGGCCTAGGGGTTTCTTCGATTAGTGATAGTTGGTATGGATTCTCCCAAAACGTTAAAGGTCTGGAATCTTATTATCATTTATTAAGGGAAAACATGTTGCCCGTATATCGAGGGCATATTTTAAATGATGAAGATTTGGTTATACGTAAGCATATCCTTAATTTGATGTGCCGCTTTAAGACCTCCTGGACCGATGATCGGCTATACTTTAGCGAACTCCCGGAAGTTTTAATACGACTAAAAGAAATGGAAGCAGACGGATTGCTTCATATTACATCGCAAACTATAGAAGTAACTGAAAAAGGCCAGCCCTTTGTTAGAAACATATGTATGGCTTTCGATTTATTATTACAACGTAAACAACCTGATGTCCAGTTGTTTTCCATGACGGTTTAACGTAACAACGGTAATGATAGGTCTATATAATCAATAGTTTTGATATTAATTGATATATTTACTGTGCGAATAGTATTAAAATAATTTGAAAACAAAATGCAAGGAAGCGAAACGATCGTGTATTCTTGAATTTTTTAACAAGTTATTTTTTAATAATTAAAATTAAACTCATGAAAAAAATTATTGTACCTATAGATTTCTCTGAACATTCTGAGTATGCTTTAAAGACTGCTGCGCAACTGGCAAAGCAATATGATGCGGAAGTTTTGGCTTTACATATGTTAGAGATGTCCGATATTATGTTAACTGCTTCAGAAGGACTTCAAAATCAGAAAGCGGCCTATTTTTTTAAATTGGCTGAACAAAAGTTTGAAGCATTTCTAGACAAGGATTATTTAAAGGATATTAAGTTAACTCCTATTATCAAGCATTTTAAAGTGTTTAGTGAGGTTAATGATGTGGCCAAAAAGAACGATGCCGACCTTATTGTTATGGGTTCGCATGGCGTTAGCGGAGTTAAAGAGTTTTTTATTGGGTCAAACACAGAACGCGTAGTGCGTCATGCCGACATCCCTGTTTTGGTTGTTAAAAACGATGTTTTGAAAGTAAGCTTTAATGAAGTGGTATTTGCTTGTGATTTTTCTGAAGAATCCATAAGGCCTTATATCAATGCTGTAAACATGTTTGATAAAATGCGGTCTAAGATGCATTTGGTATATGTTAACCTGCCTAACGAGCGCTTTAAGAGTACTGACGAAATAGAAGCTGACGTTGTCAATTTTCTCAAAAAAGCTGATGGCAATTTGAGCAGGTATAACAATGTAAATTATGTGTCCGATTATACAGCAGAAGAGGGCATTTTAAATTTTGCCAATAAAATTAATGCTGATTTGATAGCAATACCTACTCATGGCAGAAAGGGGCTATCACACTTTTTTGAAGGTAGCATAGGTGAGGACATAACAAATCATGCGAACTTACCTGTAATGACATTTAAAATATAAGCTGGGTAGCCAGTTACTAAATTTGATTAATAGCAATGAAAGGGCAATTTAACTATAAAATTGCTCTTTTTTTTATACCACAAATATTACTACGCTTTGATTGCAATAAAAAATGGTTAATGGCATTCCATGGAATTATTAACCATATCTAAAACGGGAGCGGGAGAGAGGTATGGTATTCCTAAACCAAGACCACGAAGAATGAAAAGCATACCTATTAAGATTACAAAAGCTGGTACAGCTTTTTGGATTTTCTGTCTTGTAGGCCCTTTTAGCAAATGGCTAAAATAAAGTACTGTAGTCATCAAGGGTATCGTACCGAGTCCAAAAGTGGCCATATAAATGCTCCCTTGCAGTATATTGCCTTCTGCAATGGCACCAAATAAGGCCATATACACCAACCCACAAGGTAAGAACCCATTGAGAAAGCCAATGGTTAAAAATGTATCGGCAGTTTTCTTTTTTAAGGCTTTACCTAGTGCCGATTTTACTTTGGAAATGAGTTTATATATGGGTTTGGATAAATTGTATTTGTTAAATGATTTTTCTGGAATTATAACAATAAAAATCATTAAAGCTCCTATGAAAATTGATAATTGTTGCTGAAAACCAAATAGATACAAGCTTTTTCCAACTAAACCGAAAAGCCCACCTATAATACTATAGGTGAGTAATCGGCCAATATGGTAAACAGTTATTTGTGTTGCTTTTTTATAGGCATTGTTTCGATCTACGGGTAACATAAAGGCTATGGGACCACACATGCCTATGCAGTGAAAGCTTCCCAATAATCCCAATACCAATGCCGAAACTAACATGTTAATAATTTATAGATTCTTTATATAGATAAGAATTTCCTTTATATTGCCAATCAATTTTAATGTTCCAACGACCATCTACCAAACGCTTGTCAGGTATGAGCAAATGTGGTTTAGAAATTGAAATGTTCGTTTCAAAATCTAATTGTTTGTTAGATGGTCTATATAGGAACACTTTTCCAGTAATGTCTTTGGCTTCAATATTATTAGGGAACAGAATAAGCAAGCCGTCGTCCGTTCTTTTGTAACGAATGTTTTGGCTTAAACTTTTTGAGTTTGTTAGTTTGTTAATGTCGTTTTGGTATTCTAATTCGGCTTTATAATAATCATCGGTTACTAAATCATGATCGTATTTGTCATTAACATTCATGGTAATTATAAAATACATGATAAAGCTTATAAAGCCTATAAACGCTAATACTATTCCTGTTCCCCAATTAAATTTCATAAGTTTTTAATTTTCTTCTAACTTCTAACTCTATTTATAGCTTCTAGGGCCTAAAAAGTTGGCACTTGTTGTTTCAATAAGTTTATCTCCTTCGTAAACACCAATCTTTATTTTGTTTCTATCACCTGAAAGGGCAGCGTTATTGATTTCAATAAAGAGGGTGCCTTTGGCTATGCCTTGCTTGGGCACTAAAAAATTATCTTTAGTCGCAACTAATTTTAAAGTGCCTTTATGTGACAATAGTTTTAGGCTAACATTGCTAATATCTTTTGTTGTTTTATTTACCAGTTTATAGGTAAACACATTGCTTATAATATTATTGTCCTTGTGTTCGTACAACTGTCCTGGAAGTCTTAAAACAGTTGCTTCTACATCGTTTCGTAAAAATAGCATACCTATTAACAAGCCTGTTAAAATGGACAATACAGCAATATAACCTTTAAGTCGTGCTGTCAACTTAAAAGGAGCTTTCTTTTCAATATTGTCTTCACTTGCATAACGAATTAACCCTTTGGGCAGGTTAATGCTTTCCATAATATGGTCGCATTCGTCTATACAGGCTGTACAGTTAACGCATTCTAATTGGGTGCCGTTTCTTATATCGATACCAGTGGGGCATACGTTAACACATTGAAAACAGTCAATACAATCGCCATGTCCCAATGCTTTTCGATCTTCATTTTTACGGAATTTTTTTCTTCCATTGTCTCCTTCCCCACGTTTATGATCGTAAGCGACTACAATAGATTTGTTGTCTAAAAGCACACCTTGTAAACGCCCATATGGACAGGCTATAATACAAACTTGTTCTCTAAACCAGGCAAACACAAAATAGAATACTGCTGTAAAAATGAGTAAGGAGACAAGATTGCTTATATGGCTTAAGGGGCCATCTGCTATGTATTCAAATAGCTTGTCGCTACCTATTAAGTAAGCTAAAAACACGTTGGCAATTAAAAAAGAGATAAGAGCGAAAATAAAAAACTTAAGCCCTTTTTTCTTTATTTTTTCTGTATTCCAAGGTTGTTTTGCTAATCGCATTTGTTTGCCTCTGTCACCTTCTATCCAATATTCAATGCGTCTGAACACCATTTCCATAAAAATGGTTTGCGGACAAATCCAACCACAAAAAATTCTACCAAAAGCTACTGTAAAGAGCGTGATAAACACAACGCCTATAAGCATGGATATGACAAATAGGTGAAAGTCTTGTGGCCAAAACGGAAAGCCAAAAATATTAAAACGACGCTCCAATACATTGAACATCAGGAATTGGTTTCCATTGATTTTTACAAAAGGTGAAAAAATAAAGAAAGCCAATAACCCATAACTTACCCATTTTCTATAGTTATAGAATGTACCACTGGGTTTTTTTGGAAACACCCAAGCGCGTTTACCTTCTTTGGTAACTGTGCCAATTGAGTCTCTAAATATTTCGTTTTCGGGTGTTTCCAAAAGATTAATGCTTTAAAGCTTTAGAAATTATTTATTCTTGAGTTTCTTCTTCTTCCCAAATATCACCTTCTGGTGCTTTGGGGTTAGCCGGCGTAGTGCCTTGAAAACTCAATACATAGCTTGCTACCTGAGCCATTTCTATAGGTTTTAATTGTTGTTTCCATGCAATCATACCTTTTCCTGAACGGCCTCCTTCTGAAATCGTTTTGAATACGTGTTTTATATCACCTCCCAAAATCCAGTGTTTATCGGTTAGGTTAGGGCCAATACCACCACCACCATCTGCCATGTGACAAGCCACACAGTTTGTTTCAAAAACTGTTTTACCAGCACTAAGATCTGAAGCATCGGTTAGTAATGTTACTGTATTAACATCTACCAAATCTTTTGCTGTCTTTTTATAGGCTTCAATAGCTGTTCTGGCTTCGGCCAGTTCGGTTTCCAGTTCGTCAATTTGTGTTGGCCCGTTAAATACATGGTATCTTAATAAGTACACAACTGAAAAAATGATCGAGATATAGAAAGCGTAAAGCCACCAAGGGGGTAAGTTATTATCTAACTCTTTGATACCGTCATAATTGTGATCTAATATAATTTCACCTTCTTCTTCGATTGGCTTTTGCCCCAAGAGTTTGATATAGGTGTTTTTTAACCACGTAAATTGGTAGGTCTTGCTTTTGTCTTCAAGAAAGCGCGCTTTGGCTTCATCGTCCAATTTTTGAAGCATTACATTTTCTAAGGCACTTATAATAGCTTCTATCGCTATTATTATCAATAATACCAACAAAAGAAATCCCAGAACGATAGGATACTCAATAAAGGCTGGTTTATCTCCAGAGTCTATAAAATATTCCGTAAATCCGAATATAAAGAAGAATATAACAGGTACTCTTACCCATGAAGGAATTAAATGTCTCATAATATAGTATCGTTTTGGTTGTCTAATGGTAAGTTACTAACAGTTTTTATATAGTCTTTCTTTGCGGTAAATACCCACCAAAAGAGCACCACAAAAAATGTAAAGAAAATAAGCAAGGAAATGATTGGATAGATTTCAACTCCTGTAATACTTTCTAAATGGTTTTTTACAAATTTTAACATGATTACAAGTTTTAATGGTTATTGCTGTGCTGTTTCAACTTTAATATCGGTACCCAAACGTTGTAAATATGCTATCAAGGCTACAATCTCCCTATTTTTCATTTCTACAAAATCTTCTCCGTTTTCGGCAGCATATTTCTTATCTGCTGCATAGGTATTCGCAAAATCGGGATCACTATGCAAGTTTTCTTCAATTTGCGCTCCTTGTTCCAGCATGCTTGCTTGTGCATTGGCAATATCTTCTTGGGTGTAAGGCACACCTAAAGTAACCATAGCTTCCATTTTTGCTTCTGTTTGCGATTTGTCCAATTTACTACTGCTACCGGTTATTAGCCAGGGATAGCGTGGCATGATAGATCCAGAAGAGGTACTTTGTGGGTCGTACATATGGTTAAAGTGCCAGTTATCAGAATACTTTCCTCCGAGTCGGTGTAAATCTGGACCGGTACGTTTACTTCCCCATAAAAATGGATGATCGTAAACAAACTCACCTGCTTTGGAGTATTCGCCATAACGTTCTACTTCACTTCTAAATGGACGTATCATTTGTGAATGACATCCAACACAACCTTCACGAATGTAAATATCACGACCTTCCAGTTCTAATGGTGTATAAGGTTTTATGCTTGCTATTGTTGGAATATTGGATTCCACCATGATGGTAGGAACAATTTGAACAATACCACCAATAAGGATAGCAATTGTTGCTCCAATGGTTAATTGAATAGGTCTGCGCTCTAACCAGGTATGCCAACCTTCACCTGCAGTTCGTTTGTTGGTAACGCGCTCTAATGCAGGGGCTTCAGCCAATTCATTTTCAACTTTTCTTCCTTGTTTGATCGTAACAATTACATTATACACCATAATAAGCATACCTGTAATAAATAAGGTGCCGCCAATGGCACGCATCCAATACATTGGGATGATCTCGGTTACGGTTTCTAAAAAGTTACCATATGTTAAAGTTCCGTCAGGATTGAATTGTTTCCACATACTAGCTTGTGTAAAACCAGCTACATACATTGGTAGGGCATACATTATAATACCTAGTGTGCCAATCCAGAAGTGTAGGTTTGCTAAAGCGGTAGAGAATAATTTGGTTTTAAATAAGCGTGGAATCAACCAATAGATCATACCAAAGGTTAGGAAACCATTCCATGCCAATGCACCAACATGAACGTGTGCAATAATCCAATCGGTAAAGTGGGCTATGGCATTTACATTTTTTAAAGATAGGGTAGGTCCTTCAAAAGTTGCCATACCATATCCGGTAATGGCTACTACCATAAATTTAAGAACAGGATCTGTACGTACTTTATCCCATGCTCCCCTTAATGTTAACAAACCATTAATCATACCTCCCCATGAAGGCATTAATAGCATTACAGAGAATGCAACACCTAGGTTTTGTGCCCACTCTGGGAGTGCGGTATATAACAAATGGTGCGGTCCTGCCCAGATATATATAAAAATTAAAGACCAGAAGTGCACGATAGATAAGCGATATGAATATACCGGTCTGTTAGCTGCTTTAGGAACAAAATAATACATCAATCCTAAAAATGGTGTTGTTAGGAAGAATGCTACTGCATTGTGCCCGTACCACCATTGTACCAATGCATCTTGAACACCAGCGTAAACCGAATAGCTTTTTAAAGCGCTTACGGGCAACTCTAAACTGTTGAATATGTGTAGTACGGCTACGGTAACAAAGGTTGCGATATAAAACCAAATGGCAACATACAAATGGCGTTGTCTTCTTTTTAAAATAGTACCAATTAAGTTCCAACCAAAAACGACCCATACCAGAGCAATGGCTATATCGAAAGGCCATTCTAGTTCTGCATACTCCTTAGAACTTGTGTAGCCAAGAGGTAAGGTTATAGCTGCTCCTACTATAATAAGTTGCCATCCCCAAAAGTTTATCTTACTAAGCAAATCACTAAACATTCTTGCTTTAAGTAAGCGTTGGGTAGAGTAGTAGACACCTGCAAAAATGGCATTTCCCACAAAGGCAAAAATAACAGCGTTGGTATGTAATGGCCTTAGCCTACCAAAGCTTAGCCAAGAAACACCATCGGTAAGGTTTGGGAATAAAAACATAAAGGCTAATAGTAGCCCTATCAACATCCCCACAACACCCCATAGCATCGTGGCATAGATGAAATTTTTAACGATTTTGTTATCGTAATGAAACTGTTGCATTTCCATAATTAAACTATTATTATTTTTTGGTTAGAATTGATTTATTGGATTTATCTTTAATGAGTTCGTCTTCGAACAGCATACGTACAGAAGGGGTATAGCTATCGTCATACTGCCCCCTCTTTACAGCAATAATAAAAGCTATAAAAAAAGTAATAGCAACGACAATGCTTATTGCCAGTAAAACATAAATAACACTCATACCTACCTGAAGTTATGGTTCAAAATTACGGTTATGTCGATTTTTAAAACATGACAAAAATCATGTTTGCAGGATTCGTTTAAATTATGTGTCATAACTTGTTCTTTTTTATGTTTTGAATTAGTTCAATTTCCGTCCTACAAGATTTGTGGTTATTGTAGTAAACACAACAATACTGATGGAACTTAAGGGCATGAGTATTGCGGCTACGACTGGTGCTAATTGTCCAGTTACGGCAAAACACAAACCAATTACATTGTATATAAATGATAATACAAAGCTCCATTTAATAATTTTTATGGCCGATTTGGATACGTTTATATAGTTGTATAATTGATTAAATTTTGCTGCATCTAAAATGGCATCGCAAGCAGGGGAAAACACGTTAACATTTTCTGATATCGCTATACCTACATTACTTTGGGCTAAAGCTCCGGCATCGTTTAACCCATCGCCAACCATCATAACATTGGCACCTTCTCCCTGATGGTATTTAATATATTCCAGCTTATCTTCTGGTTTTTGGTTAAATAGTAATTTGGTTTTAGTAGGGAGGAGTTTAGTGAGATTGTCCTTTTCGCCTTCATTGTCTCCTGAAATAATAGCGAGGTCGTATTCTTTTTTTAGAATGTTAAACAGTTGCGAAAGTCCTTTACGGTAGGCGTTGTAAAAAGTAAACTTGCCTTTGTATTTATTATTGGCGCTTATATGAACCGTCGTATTTAGGGTAGGTGTTTCGGTAACGCAACCAACAAAGGGTGCGGATCCTACTTTAATATGCTGGTTCTTGTATTGTGCTTCAATACCTTTTCCTATGGATTCTTCGTAAGTGTCTAGGGCTACTATGTTGTGCTCGTCTAAAAGGTTGTATAATGATCTGCTGAGCGGGTGGTTGGATCCTCTAAGCGTACTTTTTAGTAGCGAAGCTTCTTCTACAGAAAGCTCTGAGCCTTCATAATTAATTGTACTTTCTTTATTGGCTGTTATGGTTCCTGTTTTATCAAAAATTATTGTATTGATCTTGGCAAGTTGTTCAATGACACTTGCATTCTTAAGATAGAATTTCTTTTTTCCCAAAATACGCAGTATGTTTCCAAAGGTAAAAGGTGCGGCAAGTGCAATGGCACAGGGGCAAGCAATTATTAACACCGATGTAAATACGTTTAAAGCCTTGCTACTGTCTGTAAACAACCAAAAAGATGTTGCGATGCATGCTATACTAAGAATGGCAATGGTAAAATGTTTACTAATGCGGTTAGTTAGGTTTGTAAAGGCTGCTTCTTTATCTTTTTTAAAGACATCATTACTCCATAGTTGGGTTAGGTAACTTTGTTCAACAGATTTTAAGGTATCTACTTCTATACTACCATCTAATTGTTTACCACCTGCAAATAATTTGTCACCAGATTGCTTTGAAACGTTTTTGGATTCTCCTGTAACAAAACTATAGTCTATTCGAGCCGATCCCTTTATAAGTACACAATCAACAGGAATTAATTCTTCGTTTCTAATAAGTAAACGGTCCCCTTTTTTAATATCATATACTTGGATGGCACTTTCTTCTCCTGTATTTGTTATTTTGGTGATTCCTATTGGGAAATAGGATTTGTAATCGCGCTCGAAAGATAAGAAGGCATATGTTTTTTGTTGGAAAAATTTACCCAACAATAAAAAAAAGATAAGACCAGTAAGGCTATCGAAAAAACCAGAGCCTATATCAAAAATAATTTCTATTGTACTTCTTAAAAACAACACAACAATACCAAGAGCAATAGGCACATCGATGTTTAATACTTTAGACCGAAGACCTTTATAGGCTGATACAAAATAATCCTGACTGGAATAAAGAACAACGGGAAGTGAAAAGGCAAACATAAGCCACCTAAACAGATACTTATATTGTTCTAGCCAAAATTCACCTGTACCAGTTTTATTGGCAAACAGGTCGAAATATTCGGGGAAGGATAGGAACATAACATTCCCAAATGCAAAGCCGGCGATTCCTAATTTATAAATAAGGGAACGGTTAACTTGTTTCTTGCCAACGCTGTAATCTTCTAAGCTTATAAAGGGTTCATAACCTATACTACTTAATAGGGTGACCAATTCTTTTGTAGTTAACAATTCACAATTATAAGTAACCCTAACTGTCTTTTTTCCAAAGTTTACAATAGATGAACTTATTGCTGGGCTTAGTTTGTTTAGGTTTTCTAAAATCCAAATGCACGAACTGCAATGAATGTGTGGTATATACAAGGATACAATTTGTACGCTTTCGTCATTAAACTCCAGTAATTTGTCCAGTATTTTAGGATTCCCCAAAAAGTTATATTTCCCTTCAATATCTTTTGGGGTAGCTCCTGGAGCTTGTTGTAAATCGTAATAACAGGTTAAGTCGTTTACAGAAAAAATTTCGTAAACAGTTTTACAACCATTGCAGCAGAATGATTTATCGTCGAATGTGATATTAGAAAGTGTTGCATCTAAACCACAGTGGAAACATGTACTATGTTCCATAATATTTGCTCATTTATACCTACTGCAAATATCAAAAGTTATTGAAGATTTAAATATGATATTTGTCATGTTTTAGTTAATTTTACTGGCACCTACAAAAATTTATTATGAGCAAGTGTGAGCAATGTATTATTAAGCAATTTAATTCTCTTAAGTCTCTGACTACGGATGAATTGACACGTATTTCTAAGTGTAAAACATCCAGAATCATTAAAAAAGGGGAGGTTATTTTTGAAGAAGGGGAATCCATAAATGGCGTTTATTGTGTTAGGGACGGTATCTGTAAACTTTCTAAATTAAGTGAGAATGGTAAGGATCAAATTGTAAAGATGGTCGTTAAGGGGCAGTTATTGGGTCAACGATCACTTATCAACGGAGAAAGTTCTAACTTACAAGCAACGGCTTTAAATGATATGGAAGTCTGCTTTATACCAAGAAGTGAGATTATTAATGATTTACAAAAGAATCCAAAATTTTCTTTCGATGTTTTACAGGATATGGCAAAAGATTTAAAGGAGGCTGATGATGTTATTGTTAATATGGCTCAAAAATCGGTACGTCAACGGTTGGCTGAATCTTTAATTTATATTCATGATACGTTTGGCACCAACCCTGATGGAACATTAAGTGTTTTGCTATCCCGTGAAGATTTCGCAAACATCGTTGGAACGGCAACAGAGTCGGCCATTCGCGTATTATCACAGTTTAAGAAGGAAGGTCTGATAAGTACCGTTGGTAAGCAAATTAAGATTGAAAACATAGAAGGTTTAAAACGCATAGAATAACTCATAGAGTTATATAATAAAGAGGTCTGAAAAGTGTCATCCTATGTTTCAACAAGCTCAACACAGGCTCTGGAGCAATCTCATTAATAGTCAAAAGATTCTTCACTTCGCTAAGCTTCGTTCTGAATGACAAATTCACTTTTCAAACCTCTTTATTAATATTTTTAAAAACGGCTAAAGGTTTTCACTTCTTTAAACGGATTTGTTTTTAGTTCTTCCATGCTACTTCGATAGGATTTCCAATCTGTTTCGAAAAACGTATTGGTTTTATTTAATGCTTCATTTAGGGCATTCTTAGCATGGTCTATTAAAGCTTCTTCTGTAGAAGTTAATCCATTTGGTCTCGATCTCACATAATTACTTGCATCATTTAGACGTTTATTTACATGTGGCTCTGAATTTCTTGTAATACCCTGTCTTTTATCTTCTTTTCCTAAGAATATATCTGTTAATGCTTCGATTTGTTTAATAATGTCTTTAGATGCTTTTATATCTTCTTTGAAGGCTTCTTTGTCCAAGTTATTTAGGTCTGATTGGTATTTTTTTGCAATCTGCTTACTTTCGTTTAATTGTGTTACGGCATCACTCATGGTTTGCTGCATGGATTCAATCTTCTTTAAAGCATTGTAAATTGCATCTATTGTTGTTTTTGATTTATTAAGTCGGGGATCATTTTTTACTGTAATGTATGTTTCGGCTGTTTGGTCACCAAAGTTTAGAACCAATTTATAAGTACCTGGTTTTACCGCAACACCTCCTGGTTCACTGCTATTCTTGCGGATAGTTCGTGATGCTCGGTCGATTCCTTTTTCATTCAAATACCAAATCCATTTATGAAAGCCAGTCTTCTTGGGCGCTTTTTGTTTTAATGTTCTTATCAGGCGGTCACCATCATAGATTTTCATACTAAGCGAATCCCATTTAATACCGTCTGTTTGCTCTGTGTCATTAGTATTCTCCTCCTCGTTTTCATTATTACTGGCATTAGGTTTATTGTTTTGGTCTACAGTAATGAAATACGAAATTCTAGCACCTTGGCCTCTGTTTTCGCCATTAAACATAGCATCTGCACCAAAGCGGCTTCCTGTGGGTTGCTGGTAAGCAGCTAAATATGCTGTTGGCGGTTGGAATAGAGTCAACTTTCCTGTAAGAACCTGTGGGGTTTTGGCTAGTGCTCTTAATGGGCGAATATCATCTAAAACCCATGCTGCACGTCCAAAGGTTCCTATAATTAAATCGTGCTCTCTAGGGTGAATCACTAAATCTTTAACCGAAACTGTTGGAAAGCCCTCTGTCCATTTTGTCCATTTATTTCCTGCGTCGAGCGATATATATAAACCGTCATCTGTTCCCAAAAATAAAAGATTGGGTTCTTCAATATCTTCTACAATGCATAGGGCATAACTTTTAACATCATTTTCGTCTACAATACGTTGCCATGTTTTCCCATAGTCTTTGGTTCTGTATACATATGGCGTGTAGTTAAAGCGTCTATAATCATTAGCAATTAGTAAAGCTTCTCCTTTGTTTTTATTGGAAGCCTTTATTTGGGGAATCCAGCTACCCGAGGGTAAACCTTTAATATTTTTGGAAACGTCTGTCCAAGATGCACCTCCGTTTTGGGTAACATGTACACGCCCATCATCAGTGCCTACCCAAATCATATCTCTTTCAACGGGAGAGGGTTCAATAACCAAGATTGTGCAGTGATTTTCTGCTCCTGTTGCATCTAGAGTCAAACCACCACTTTCGTCTTGTTTTTGCTTTTCGGGATCATTGGTAGTCAGGTCTTCAGAAATAAGAGACCATGTTAAACCTTTATCTGTTGATTTATGTACAAACTGACTTCCAAAATAAAGTGTACTACTATCGAAAGGATCAATGTTTATGGCCGAATTCCAGTTGAACCGCAGTTTAACGTCTGGGTTAGGGTGTGTTGGCTTTACGGTGTAGTTATTACCTGTTTCGGAATCGTAGCGATTTACATAGCCTTGCTGACTCATAGACCATCCAAAACGGGTATCATCATTATCTGGCATGACATCAAAACCATCACCAAATGAAACTTCTTGCCAGTAGGAGTTACGTATTCCCTGAGCACGCCATACATAGGCAGGCCCTTTCCAAGAGCCATTGTCCTGCATGCCTCCGTAAACATTATATGGTATGTCGTTATCTACATTTATATGATAGAATTGGGCTACAGGCAGGTTTCCTATAAAGCGCCATGTTTTGCCTCCGTCTTTTGTAATATTCAAACCCCCATCGTTACCATCGATCATAAAATTGCCATTCGTTGGATGAATCCACCATGCATGATGGTCGGGGTGTATACCATTGCTTGTTCCATATGCAGGCATGAGTTGTGAAAAATTTTTACCGCCGTCTTCACTAACATTTACATAGGTGAATACCGAATATACCCTGTTTTCGTTTTGGGGATCTACATATATTTCTGAATAATAGAATGGACGGTTTCCTATGTCTGATTTATCGTTGACCTTTTTCCATTTAAAACCACCATCTTCACTTTTATACAATGCGTTTTTTTTGGCTTCGATAAGTGCATAGACAATATTGGGTTTGTTGGCTGCTATTGCTACACCTATGCGTCCTAAATCTCCTTTCGGCAAACCATCTTCTTCCGTTAATTTTTTCCATGTATTACCACCATCATGGGTTATATGAACTCCAGACCCTTCGCCTCCTGATTTAAAAAACCAAGGATCGCGTTTGTGTTCCCACATCGCTGCTATTAGTTTGTTGGGATTTGTTGGATCCATAATAAGGTCGGCTGCCCCCGTCTTGTTATTAGCAAATAATATTTGCTCCCATGTTTTACCTCCGTTAATAGTTTTATAAACACCACGTTCTTCATGTTCCCCCCAAGGAGAACCAATCGCGGCAACATATACAATGTCGGGATTAGTAGGATTAACAACAATCCTATGAATATGTCTCGTTTTTTCCAATCCCATAGCTGTCCAATTTTTACCGCCATCTAGTGAACGGTAAACACCATACCCTCCATTTAAACTGTTGCGTGGATTTCCTTCGCCAGTTCCTACCCATATAACACTGGGATTGGATTGCTGAACGGCTACGGCACCGATAGATGCAGTAACCTCTTTTTCAAATATAGGATCCCATTTTATACCTCCAGAAGTCGATTTCCATAAACCACCCGATGCCGTTCCAACATACATTATATCTGGATTAGAATGTACCACATCGATAGCTGTAACACGACCCGACATACCCCCAGGGCCGATACTCCGAGGGTGGTAGTCTTTTAGTAGATCCATTGTAAATTCTTGTGCCGAAAGTAGTGTAACGCACAATAACATTATAGAAGTAATAATATTCTTCACACGATTAAATTTTAGTTAGTTTTCGGAATAAAATTATACAAAAGTTAACAGGAGAGTCTTAAAAGTATGTTAAGAAGTATTTTGTGGTTATCCTCTCGATTTAATGTCCGCCTCGCAAAGTTTAATAATCTCTTGGATTCGCTTTAATCGGGTAGTATCCCGTTTGGCCTGACTCAACCAATAGAGGTAACTTTTTTTATAGGAAGGGGCAAAGTTATTATAATTTGAAAATGCCTGGGGATTTTTATTAAATGCTGTTTGCAAATCTTTGGGAATTACGCCTTTCTCAATGTCGTCAAGAGCTTTCCAACTACCATTTCTTTTAGCAGTTTCAATAATTTTAAGACCACTTTCGTGCATTAAATTGGTGTTTATAAGCTCTTTAATGTAGTTTTTATTTAGCGCGCTCCAAACACTTTTGGGTTTTCTGGGCGTAAAATACTGGCGCCGCTTGCCATCACCCAAACTTTTTACCGTAGAATCGATCCATCCGTAGCACAAAGCAACCTTAACGGCTTCTTCCCAACGCATGGATTCCATTTCATGGTCTACCTTGTAGAAGATTAAATATACTGCTTTATAAGCATTATGGTTATCATGCAACCAAGTTCGCCATTGCTCAGCTGATTTAAAATAGAGCTCAGGAATTTCCAAAATATTAAATTGGATTAACGTTAACGTAAAAATCGCGGTCTACTTCTAAACTTTCTAATTTAGAGTCTAAGGTTGTTGTTGTCCAATTGGAAGTAGGGGACAACCAAAGCTCTTTACTGTTAAGGGAAACTTGAACGGGCATGTTAAAATTACTTACGGTGTTTGTCCAACGGTATTTTAGTATTTTGTTATTTACCGAATACTCTAAAGTTGGAATTTTTACAGTTCTTAAGTATTGCTCAAAAAAGGCCGTTAGATCAATACCACTTTTTTCTGTCAGAAAATCTTCGATTTGTTTTGTGCTAACCGTTTGGTGATAAAAGGTTTTGTTCATGCCACGCAAAATTGAACGCCATTTTTCGTCATCGTTAATAAGTTGACGGAGTGTATGTAGCATATTGGCTCCTTTGTAATACATGTCACCAGATCCTTCGTTGTTTACATTGTATTTCCCTATTAATGGGCGGTCATTTTGAATAAGTTTACGTGTGCCAACAACATAATCGGCCGACGCTTGCTTTCCATAGTAATAATCCAAAAATAAATTTTCGGAATAGGCAGTAAAGCTTTCATGAATCCACATATCGGCAATATCTTTATTGGTTATGTTGTTTGCGAACCATTCGTGACCTGCTTCATGAATGATTATAAAATCGAATTTAAGCCCCCAGCCAGTACCTGATAAATCCCTTCCGAGGTAGCCCTTTTTGTATTGGTTCCCATAGGTTACACTACTTTGGTGCTCCATACCTAAATAGGGGACTTCTACCAATTTAAAGCCGTCTTCATAAAATGGATACGGCCCAAACCAGTGTTCAAAAGCTTTCATCATTTTAGGGGCATCTTTAAAATGCTCTTTTGCTTTTTCTAGGTTGTCTTTTAATACATAATAGTCGAGATCCAAAAATCCTTTTTCTCCATCGTATTTTTCGGAGAAATGCACATAATCGCCAATGTTTACATTAACACCATAGTTATTAATGGGATTAGAGACAAACCAACTATAAGTTTTGGTATCTCCATACTGTTCTACACTTCTTAATCTTCCATTAGAAACATCCATTAAATCTTTTGGAGCATTTACACTTATTAGCATACTATCTACTTCATCATACATGTGGTCCTTGCAAGGCCACCATACACTGGCTCCTAAGCCTTGGCATGACGTAGCGACAAAATCGTTTCCATTGTTATCTTTTTTCCACGAAAAACCACCGTCCCAAGGAGCACGAATGGCTTCTTTAGGATAACCTTCGTAAAAGACTTCTATGGTTTGAACACTCCCTATGTCTTGGATAGTATTCAATTTTACAAAATGGGCATTGCCATCATTCCTTACTTGCAACACTTCGCCTTCATAAAGAACTTTTGTGATTTTTAAAGGTGGTTGTAAATCTATTTGTAGCTCTTTTTGGTTGTCTATAACTTTATATTGAATGGTGTTGCTTCCGGATATAAATTTAGTATCGGGTTCTACTTTAACATTTAAATGATAGTATGTTAAATCCCACCAAGCTCTTTCTGGGGTTATAGTCCCCCTTAGGGTGTCCTGTCTGGTAAAGTCATTTTTCTCGGACATCAAGCCTTGTGCTTGAACAATAATAGAAAATAATAAAAAGGGTAATGCAAACTTGGGATTATAATTCATTCGTTTAATTTTTTGCCTAAATTAAGGAAAAGGTTCTTAATGAAATGTTAGAGACTGTTTAAAATTTATCTTTAAGGTTTTAATCTCTAATTATTTGATTAGGAAACGATACGATACTCTCAAATCCATTTTCTCCAACAGCAGTAACTCCAAAATAGTAATTGTCTATTATAATGCCATGTAAAGTAAATTCAGATACATCACCAACATACCTGCTATGTTCCCAAATAGGAGAAGTGGTGTCCCGCCAATAGATTTTATAGCCTTTGGCTCCTGTTACTTTATCCCACTTTAATTTTACGGACGGTTGCACAATACCGCCTATGGCTACTTGTTTGGGAGCAGGGGGAGCAGATGCCAAGCTAGCCAAGTTAATTGCATTGACGGCGGTTAATTTTTTTGCATAGTTAAAATTAACGTGTTCAATGACATCGCCGTATTTTATACCATTTTCTTCCCGAATGTCTTGGTGTTGTTGTGTGTAATTTTCGTGAGCTTCCATAATACGAATGCCAGCATAGCCCAAATCGTTAAATGGTTTATGATGGCCTCCGCGCCCAAAACGATCCAAGCGGTAAATAAGCATCGGGTTCATTTCTGGCATATATGTTTTTACGGTTTTATGGACATAACGCGCTAGTTGCCTGGAAATACCATCAACTTCTCCTCCGTAATAACGTCTACTTTGCCTTTCACGTTCTGTTTCTGTAGGAGGAGTGGCTTCCGAAAAAATCCTAAAGCTTCTATTATCAATAACACCATCAACACCTTTAATATTCCCTATCATATCGTTATTAAGGACACCTACGATTTCCCATTGGTTTTCCTTAGCAAACTTTGCCAGTCCCGCTCCTCCAAAGAGTCCTTGTTCTTCTCCCGATAACCCTACATAAACGATACTGCTTTCAAAAGTAAATTGACTTAAAACCCGAGCGGCTTCAATCGTGCCAGCCATACCAGATGCATTATCGTTAGCACCAGGTGCATCGATGGTGAAATCCATAGTATTACTAGCCCTAGAGTCTATGTCGCCACTCATAATAACATAGCGATTGGGATATTTCGTGCCTCTTTGTATGGCCACAACATTAACGATCCAAGCATCATGAGGCACTCTGCTATTACCTTTTTTTGTTACAAAATCTTTTTGGTAAAAGACTTCTAAACAGTTATCACATGATTTTGAAATAGCTTCAAATTCAGATTTAATCCAACGGCGTGCTGCGCCAATTCCTCTAGTGTTTGAAATGGTGTCACTAAAAGTGTTTCTTGTACCAAAACTGACAAGTGTCTGGATGTCTCTTTCTATACGGTTTGCCGAAATAGACTCAATGATATCGTAAAGTTGGTTGTGGTTTTGTGCGTTGACAAAAATGTTGGGTAACAATAAAATTATAAACAGATGTTTCATCCTAATCTTTTTTGTAATTAAATTTTACGATTTCTATTGTGCCATCTTTCTGCTTTATGTCTACGTAAACATTCATTTCTTTGTTTCCTAGTTTTTCAAAACTCATGCCTTCAAAAACGACTTTGGTAGGTGTGATTTCCTTTAAAGGAAAGTCTACCGTTTCGTCCTTGGATTCCCAACCCTTAAGGTCGTTTCCAAAATGCTTTAATTGAAGCACTAATGTATTGTTTACCTCACGTATTATTTCAATTTCATAGAAGGATACTTTATTGTTGTTTATTAACTTAAAGCAGGCCATCATAGAATCACCGGAAGGTTCGCTCCAATTTTCTTCAACAATTCCTCCAAATGCTGTTCCTTTCCAGTTACCTGCTATCCAAGAAATATTTTCGAGTTTAGGCTCTAGCTTTTGAGATGATTGAGCAAATAAGCTTGCAGGTAAGCAGATAAGGGTGAAAATAAATAAGAGTGTTTTCATGTACTTAAGATTTTTAGAATAAGCTGTAAAAAATTAATTCCTGTAAATACCTCGTGATCTTACACCGAGGTAGTTTACTAAGTTAGTGAAAATAAAAAACGCCTCATACTAATTTAGAGGCGTTTCCACATTTGCTAGTCACAAATCATTTTGAATTAGTCATATCAAAAACAATATTTATTTTCAGTTTTTAATTTTTCGGCTATGGCCAACCTTAAATCGACAATATCTGGGTAATTAGTATACTTTGTAAACCGTTTAAGCCCCATGAGCATCATCCGTTGTTCGTCTCCTTCAGCAAAGGATATAATGCTTTCCTTACCATTTTTCTCAACAATACTTACGGCATGGTACAAATAGAGTTTAGCCATAGCTATTTGAATGGTTTGCGATGCTTCGCCAAAGCGTTTTACATTTTTTTCAGTTCTTAGAATTGCCGACTCGGCCATGTAAATTTCTATTAATATATCTGAAGCGGCTATGAGTAATTGCTGGTGTTCGTCCAGATTTGGACCAAATTTTTGTACGGCTGCCCCAGCCACCATTAAAAACACCTTTTTAAGTTTGTCTATCATGACTTTTTCTTCAGAAAAAAGCTCTGAATAGTCTGGTGTTTCGAAGGATGGTATTCCCATTAGTTCTTCTTGCACTTTCATGGCAGGAGTCAATAAATCCACATGCCCCTTCATTGCTTTTTTTACCAGCATTCCAACACATAGCATACGGTTTATTTCATTGGTGCCTTCGTATATGCGTGTAATGCGTGCATCTCTCCAGGCAGCTTCCATAGGAGTGTCTTCTGAGAAGCCCATACCGCCAAAAATCTGGATACCTTCATCGGAACAATTCTGAACGTCTTCGGAAACAGCTACTTTTAGGATGGAGCATTCTATAGCGTATTCTTCAACCCCTTTTAATTCGGCTTCCTGATGGCTATTACCGGCAGCTATTCGCAAGGCAATACGATCTTCGATATTCTTGGCAGCTCTGTACGTTGCAGATTCACTTACATAGGCATTGGTTGCCATTTCTGCCAACTTTATCTTAATAGCTCCAAAGTCAATGATAGGGGTTTTAAATTGCTTACGTTGGTTTGCATACTGAACACTTAACGTAGTAATACGCCTTTGTGAATCCAAACAGGCTGCTGCTAATTTTATTCGTCCTATGTTTAATGCATTCATGGCTATTTTAAAGCCATTGCCACGTTCGGACAACATATTTTCAACGGGCACTACTGTGTCATTAAAGAATACTTGACGTGTTGAAGAGGCGCGAATGCCCAATTTATGTTCTTCTTCGCCTAGGGTAATTCCATTACTAGGGTCGTTTTCAACAATAAAACCCGTAATGTTTTTATCATCTTCAATACGGGCAAATACGATAAATAATTTGCAGAATCCTGCATTGGATATCCACATCTTTTGCCCGTTAATTTTGTAGGTTTTGCCGTCTTGGGATAGGGTAGCGGTTGTTTTTCCTGAATTGGCATCGCTACCTGCTCCCGGCTCGGTTAAACAATAGGCTCCAAACCATTCGCCTGAAGCCAATTTTGGAACATACTTTTGTTTTTGCGCTTCGGTACCATACAAAGTGATAGGCATGGTTCCAATGCCTGTATGTGCACCAAATGCCGTACTAAAAGAGCCCGTACCACTGGAAATGTAATCGCAGGTAAGTACGGTAGATACAAATCCCATTCCTAAACCACCGTAAGCTTCTGGTACGCCAACGCCAAGAAACCCCATTTCTCCAGCTTTAACCATGCAAGCTTCTGTAAGTGCATAATCTTTTGCTTCAAAACGTGCTTTATTGGGTATAATCTCACGGTCATTAAATTCAATAACCGCATCTTTCATCATGTTTTGTTCTTCTGAAAAATTTTCGGGAGTAAAAACATCGTTACAGTTAGTTTCCTTTACCAAAAACTGACCGCCGCGAAGGATGTTATTTTCTGTTGTATCCATATTCAAGTTTATATTTTAGGGTTAAGTAGCTAATGATGATGTTCTAGTTCATTTAGGAACGTTGGGATCTCACTACTCAATATTTTTAATTAAGAAATTCAAAAATGCCACAGGCTCCTTGGCCAGTACCAACACACATGGTTACAGCACCATACTTGCCTTGCATATTACGCTTACGCATTTCGTCAAATAGTTGCACCGATAATTTTGCTCCTGTACATCCAAGTGGATGCCCTAGTGCAATTGCACCGCCATTTACATTAACAATATCTGGATTTAGGTGGAGTTCCCTGATAACTGCTAAGGATTGGGAAGCAAAGGCTTCATTTAACTCTATTAGTTCCAGGTGCTCTTGTTTTAAACCTGCTTGCTTTAATGCTTTGGGAACTGCTTTTACAGGTCCTATTCCCATAATGCGGGGTTCGACACCTGCTGCTGCGTAATTAACCAAACGGGCGATGGGTTCTAAGTTTAAGGCCTTAACCATGGTTTCGCTCATTACCATAACAAAGGCAGCACCATCGCTCATTTGGGAAGAATTCCCGGCAGTAACGCTTCCATTGGCCGCAAATACGGGGCGTAGTTTTGCCAGTGCTTCCAAACTGGTTCCTGCACGCGGTCCTTCATCTTTTGTTACGGTATATGTTTTGGTTGCTTTTTTACCTTGATCGTCGATATAGGTTTCTTCTACTTCAATGGGTACGATTTGGTCTTTAAATCGGTCTTCTGCCTGCGCTCTTAATGCTTTCATATGTGAATTATATGCGAATTCATCCTGATCTACACGGGATACATTAAATTGATTGGCAACGGCCTCGGCCGTGTTTCCCATACCCCAGTAGTAATCTTCGTGACCGGCTTTTACAATATCATAATTTAATTCTGGCTTGAAACCTGTCATAGGAACGGCACTCATACTTTCGGCACCACCTGCAATAATACAATCTGCCATTCCTGCTTGAATTTTAGCTGTTGCGATACCAATGGTTTCTATTCCAGAAGAACAAAACCGGTTAACGGTTACTCCAGGCACATCGACAGAATTCAATCCCATCAAAGAAATTAAACGTGCCATATTCAACCCTTGAGACCCCTCGGGCATAGCATTGCCAACAATTACATCGTCGATAAGTGTTTTATCTAAATTAGGTAGTTCCTTCATCATATACTGAATGGTTTCGGCTGCCAATTCATCTGTTCTTTTAAAGCGAAAGACACCTTTAGGGGCTTTACCTACGGCCGTTCTATATGCTTTGACTATATATGCTTGTTTCATTTTATTTTGAGTATTGAGTATTGGGTATTGAGAAATGAGTATTCATACAATTAACTTTTTTTGTAAGACATAATTCATTTTTTGTATTTCAATACACAATTCTATAATAGGTTGTACTTTATCTTTATTTATTAGGTTCAATTCAATGACTAATAGTAATTGCGTTTGAAGTTCGTATGCTGAACCATTTGCAACACTCAAAAAGTGTTTGAATTCTTTTCGTGAGTTTCTACCAGATCCTTCAGCTATATTTGAAGGAATTGAGATAGCACTTCTCTTTATTTGAGATGTTAGTCCAAATTTTTCACCCGAGGGTAATTCTGAAATAAGCAGATATACTGCTTTTGCTAAATTTATTGATTTTTGCCATATTTTTAAATCTTCTACTTTATGCATTTCTAACTACTTAATACTAATATCTCAATACTATTAGCAACTTTAGTTGCGAAGGGGTTTTCCTGTTTTTAACATATGTTGGATACGTTCCAAGGTTTTACGTTCTGTACATAGACTCAAGAAGGCTTCCCGTTCTAAATCCAATAGGTATTGTTCGCTTACCAGAGTGGGTTCGGACAAGTCACCACCAGCCATTACATAGGCTAATTTATTGGCAATCTTATGGTCGTGTTCGCTAATATAATTTGCTGCTTCCATGGAGTCGGTCCCTACCAGGAACATTCCTAATGCTTGTTTTCCGAGCACTTTTATGTCTTTACGCTTTACAGGTTGCGTATAACCAGCATCGGCCATCAATCTTGCGTGTGCTTTGGCTGTGGCTATCTGACGGTCTTTATTAACAACTACAATGTCTTTACCTGTTTGTAACACGCCCATGTCGTAAGCTTCATGGGCAGAGGTCGCTACTTTGGCCATACCAATGGTTAAGAAGTACTCTTGAAGAATATTTAGTTCTACATCGCCTTTTCTAAATAAATCCTGCGCACGTAATGCCATTTCTTTAGAACCACCACCACCGGGAATGACACCAACCCCAAATTCTACCAAACCTATATAAGTTTCGGCTGCTGCAATTACCTTATCGGCATGCATTGAGAGTTCGCAGCCTCCACCTAAGGTCATTCCGTGTGGTGCGGCAATTGTTGGAATGGCAGAGTAGCGCATGCGCATCATGGTGTCCTGAAAGTACTTTATTGCCATATTTAGCTCGTCGTACTCCTGTTCTACGGCCATCATGAAAATCATTCCAATGTTAGCGCCAACTGAGAAATTGGCGCCTTGGTTACCAATTATTAATCCCTCGAAATCTTTCTCTGCTAGATCGATTGCTTTATTTATTCCGGCAAGTACATCGCCTCCAATGGTATTCATCTTAGATTGAAACTCACAATTTAGAATACCATCACCTAGATCTTCAATAACGACTTCTGAATTTTTCCAAACTTCGTTTGATTGTCGGATATTATTTAAGATAATAAAGGCATCTTGCCCCGGAATTTTTACTTGTTCATTATTTTTTATTGTATAACCATAGGTTGTACCATCTTTAACGGAATAAAAGGAAGTATTGCCTGATGCCAGCATTTCATGAACCCAGTTTGCAGGTTCTAAGCCTTCGTCCTTCATGATTTCAATACCCTTTTCAACACCAATAGCATCCCATATTTGGAAGGGGCCGTGTTCCCACCCAAACCCAGCTTTCATGGCGTCGTCAATTTTATACCATTCATTGGTTATTTCAGGAACGCGATACGATACGTAGGCAAATAATGCCGCAAAGCTCTTTCTGTAAAAAGTACCAGCTTTGTCTTTTCCAGAAACCAATATTTTAAAACGATCGATAACTTTATCAACGGACTTTGTGAGTTCCAAGGTAGCAAACTTTGCTTTTTGTGCACTGCGATATTCTAAGGTGTTAAGGTCTAAAGACAGAATTTCCTTTTTACCATTAGCTACATGCTTTTTATAGAAACCTTGTCCTGCTTTACTTCCTAACCATTTATTATCGATCATGGTATTGATAAAATCGGGTAACTCAAAGAGGGACAGGCGTTCATCATTCTTACAGTTGTCAGCTATTCCTTTGGCTACATGAACGAGTGTATCCAAACCAACTACATCTACCGTTCTAAACGTTGCGGATTTTGGACGTCCAATAACAGGCCCTGTAAGTTTATCGACTTCTTCAATTGTTAAATCAAGTTCCTCAACTAAATGAAACAGGCTCATAATGCTGAAAATTCCAATTCTATTGCCAATAAATGCGGGGGTGTCTTTAGCTACTACAGAGGTTTTTCCTAAAAATTGCTCTCCATAATTATTTAAAAACTCCAAAACCAAAGTATCTGTTTTGGGACCTGGAATGATTTCAAATAGTTTTAAGTATCGTGCAGGGTTAAAGAAGTGTGTTCCGCAGAAATGTTTCTGAAAATCTTCACTACGGCCTTCACTCATAAATTTAATTGGAATACCCGATGTATTGCTGGTAATTAATGTGCCGGGTGTTCTATACTGTTCAAGTTTTTCAAAAACTTGCTTTTTAATGTCCAGTCGTTCTACAACGACTTCCATAATCCAATCTACATCTGCAACTTTTGATAGGTCGTCTTCTAAGTTTCCTGTAGTAATGTTATTGGCAAACTTTTTATGGTAGATAGGAGAGGGGTTTGATTTTAGAGCAGAGGCCAACGAATTGTTTACAATTCTATTTCTTACGGTCTTATCATTAAGAGTTAAGCCTTTTGCTTTTTCGGCATCGGTTAATTCTTTTGGTATAATATCGAGTAACAATACTTGTACTCCCATGTTTGCAAAGTGGCAAGCAATTCCACTTCCCATTATACCAGACCCTATAATTGCAACTTTTTTAATTCTACGTTTACCCATTTTATTTTAAACTACTATCGTTAGCATTGTATATCTTTTTATTGGAGACCAAATCGTTAATTAATTCGGCAACTTCATAAAAATGATTTAGTTTTTCTTCTGAAATATGACTTTTTACAGTATCATTAAATATAAGCACCTTTTCTTTGGAATACTCTCGTTTTTCCCTGCCAAAGTCAGTCAAGTGGATTAAAACGCTACGGCCATCCTCTGGGTTTGGCTGTCGTTCAATCAAACCATTTTTTTCCATAGTTTTTAATATTCTAGATAAGCTGGTAGCTTCCATACCCATTTTGGGACCTAATGCTGTTGATGGCGTACCTTTTTCTGGATCTATACTCAATAATGTAAACCCTGTTGCCATCGTACTACCAAACTTTGCAGCTTCTTCATTGTACATCTTTTGAACGGCGAGCCAAGTAGTTCTTAGCACGTAATCAATAGTCTTATCTTTCATAGTTTTGTGTTGGCTAGTCAAATATATAAAAATATATTATGCATGCATAATATATTTTTGAAAAAATTATTGGAGTTTAAACAAAATCAGCGATTGGTTTAAAATTGAGTTTATTCCATCACTTCGCTAACTATTATAAATCTATGGTAATAAGCAAAATGTATTATTGATAGGTGAGAAGTCTTGTAAAGAAACACTAAACTTATACAGCTTTCCAAAACTTAAGGAGAAAACAAACTACATAGAGTTTACATATGTTAAAATGACATAAGACTGCTGATAGTTACCTCAATAATGCTAAATTAATCTCGGTAAATGTTTTCAATAAGTCCAGCATAAATCTTTTTTATCACCTTTCGCTTCATTTTCATTGTTGGGGTTAAGTGACCTGCTTCAATACTCCAAATATCTGGAGTAATAGCAAACTTTTTAATTTGCTCCCATTTGCCAAATCTTTTATTAGCGATATCTATTTCTTCTTGTATGCGAGACAACAGTTCTGGATTGGTAATTATTTCGTCTTTGGTTTTGAAAGTAATGTTATGCCGTCTTCCCCATTCTTCAACAAACTCAAAGTTAATTTGTATGAGTGCTGCGGGCATTTTTTCACCTTCTCCAATAACCATTATTTGTTCTATAAAACGTGATTGTTTAAATTCGTTTTCTATTAGTGCCGGCGCAACATACTTGCCTCCGGAGGTTTTAAACATTTCTTTTTTACGATCTGTGATTTTCAAGAAACCATCCTCGCATAATTCACCAATATCTCCAGTATGAAAATAACCATCGCTCATAACCTCGGCTGTTTTTTCGGGATCTTTATAATAACCAAGCATAACATTAGGTCCTTTTACCAAAATTTCGCCATCCTCGGCAATTTTAACATCTACATTGTCTATTATCTTTCCGACAGTTCCTATTTTAAAACCAAAATTACGTTGGTCGTTAACCGAAATCACAGGGGAGGTTTCCGTTAAGCCATAACCTTCCATAATTGGAAGATTGGCAGCAGCAAATACACGAGCTAATCTGGTTTGCAGGGGGGCGCTTCCAGAAACCATAAGCTCTAAATTTCCACCCAAACCTTCTTGCCATTTTTTAAAGATTAGTTTTCTGGCTATTTTTAATTGGAACTCATACCACCAACCATTTTTCTCGTAGGGTTCGTATTTAAGCCCTAAATCAATCGCCCAAAAGAACAACATTTTTTTTATACCGCTTAATTCCGATCCTTTTGCTACAATTTTATCGTAAACCTTTTCGAATAACCTAGGAACGGCAGTCATAACCATTGGCTTAACTTCTTTTAAGTTGTCGCTCATTTTTTCAATGGATTCGGCAAAACAAATTTCCACACCACAATATTGGTAGAGATATAATACCATGCGCTCAAAAACATGGCACACTGGTAAAAAACTTAGGGCTTTTGATTTTCCGTAATCAAACGGCACACGTTTTTCACTATCCAAAACATTTGACACCAAATTATTATGGGAAAGCATTACGCCTTTAGGGCGTCCTGTTGTTCCCGATGTATATATTAGGGTTGCTAAATCATGTGGTTTTACACCTTGCTTTATTGCTTCAACGTCTTTTTGGTTATCAGGATCCTCACCTAAATTTAGAACCTCTTTCCAATTGCTTTCTCCTTTAATTTCGTCAAACGTGTATACATTTTTAAGTTTGGTGTTGTTCTTAATAGAATTTACTTTTTCAAGGACTTCGGTATCTGAGACAAAACAATATACAGCTTCTGAGTGATTTAAAATATACTCGTAATCTTCGGAAGCAATGGTAGGGTATATAGGAACGTTTTGAGCACCTATTTGAAGAATTCCAATATCAAGAACATTCCATTCGGTACGGTTATTCGTAGAAATAACAGCTATTTTGTCATTTGGTTGTACTCCTAAACGCAATAGTCCTCTGCTAATGGCATTAGCCTGATCTATGTACTCTTTAGTAGAGATAGAATGCCATTTACCATCATACTTTGTGGTTAGCGATTTTTGTAAATTATAGGTTTCTTGCTGGTAATATGGAATATCAAAGATTCGAGTAATACTTGTCATTTCAATTTTTTAAAACGGATGATGCAAAGTATGAAATTAAATAGGATTTTCAAATATGACATTAGAAATATAGTAAACTAATAACTTTTTTGTGTTTTATTGCCTTCAAGCTGAGTGTTGGGCTTTTCTTTTCGATTAGATATTTTATAGCTGTTATGCTATGGTATTAGCATAATTAAATGGGTAAAATTTACTTTACAGATTATAATTTGTAAAACCTCGACCTAATTATTTAAATCATTTTTATCAATTGTCTGCAAATAAGTAATAACTCAAGAATTTTTGCATCATTTATTGCAATGTTTTAGTGATTTTTATACAGATTATTGAAATCTTAATTCTGTCCTGTTTTGCTGACAAATATCAGCTTTCTTCCTTACCGTCATAACTACATTTGGTTATCAATATAGCTAATCAAAGATTCATAAATATTAATAAATAAAAGATGGAAGTAAAGCAATTTAAAAGTGGAACTTGGGTTGATACAATCAATGTAAGAGATTTTGTTATCAATAATATTACCCCGTATCATGGAACACATGATTTTTTAGTTGGCCCTAGTAAAAGAACCTTGAAGTTGTGGGACATCTGTAAAGAAGCAACAAAAGAAGAACGACTAAACAATGGAGTACGTTCACTGGATACGAATACAATCTCAACTATTTCTGCTTTTGAAGCAGGATATATTGATAGGGAGAACGAAGTTATTGTAGGGTTACAAACAGATACCTTACTAAAGCGTACTATGAAACCTTTTGGAGGTTTTAAAGTCGTTCAAAAGGCATTGTCGGAACACGGTGTTAAACCCAATGATGCATTAACCGAGTTATTCTCTAAGTATGTTAAAACCCATAATGATGGCGTGTTTGATGCCTATACTCAGGAAATTAAAAAATACCGATCTTTAGGTTTTTTAACAGGTTTACCAGATAATTATGCTCGTGGAAGGATTATTGGTGATTACCGACGTATAGCTTTGTACGGTATAGATAGGCTAATAGAAGCTAAGAAAAAAGATTTAGCTAGTATAAAAGGGCCAATGACCGATTCTGTTATTAGATTAAGAGAAGAGGTTTCTGAGCAAATCAAAGCACTTAAGGAAATGATTGCTTTGGGAGCCAAATATAATCTGGATCTAAGTCGTCCGGCAGAGAATGCTAAAGAAGCTGTACAATGGACCTACATGGCTTATTTGGCAGCTGTAAAAGAGCAGGATGGCGCGGCCATGTCTTTAGGTAATGTATCTACTTTTTTAGACATTTTTATTGAAGAAGACCTACAAGCAGGGCTTATTACAGAAGATGATGCCCAAGAATATATCGATCAGTTCGTTATGAAACTACGTATGGTTCGCCATTTACGCATGGGGGCATACGACGAGATTTTTGCAGGGGATCCAACTTGGGTAACCGAAGCCATTGGAGGTATGTTTGATGACGGAAGAACAAAAGTTACAAAAACATCGTTTCGTTTTTTAAACACTTTATATAATCTGGGGCCATCTCCCGAGCCTAACATGACAGTGCTTTGGTCTGATGACTTGCCTCAAAACTTTAAAGATTATTGTTCAAAAGTAGCTATTGATTCATCCTCAATTCAATTCGAAAATGATAACTTAATGAGAACCAGCAGGGGATCTGACGACTATGGGATAGCCTGTTGTGTCTCTCATCAGGCACTTGGAAAATCTATCCAGTTTTTTGGTGCACGAACAAATCTGGCCAAAACATTACTATTAGCAATTAATGGCGGTCGATGCGAAATTACAGGTACTCCAATGGTAAACGGCATCGAAGCTTGCGATTGTGAATATCTGGATTTTAATAAGGTTATGTCTAACTTTAAAATAGCTATGAAGGAAGTGGCGCGTGTTTATAATGATTCCATGAACATTATACACTACATGCATGATAAATATTATTATGAAAAGGCCCAAATGGCACTAATAGACACAAACCCCAATATAAATATTGCTTATGGAATAGCCGGGCTCTCTATTGTTGCAGATTCTTTATCGGCCATCAAATATGCAAAAGTAAAGCCTATTAGAAATGAGGAAGGCTTAACGGTCGATTTTAAAATTGAAGGCGATTTTCCTTGTTATGGCAATGACGATGATCGTGTAGACATACTCGCAAAAAATGTTGTGGCCGACTTTAACAACGAATTAAAACAATTAGCTGTTTACAAAAATGCCGAACCAACCATGTCGGTACTTACAATCACCTCCAATGTAGCCTATGGAAAGAAAACTGGGGCAACTCCCGATGGTAGGGCCAAGGGCGTTGCTTTTGCCCCTGGAGCAAACCCGATGCATGGTCGTGATTCCAAAGGAGCTATTGCTTCATTAAATTCTGTTGCTAAAATTAACTATGCGGATTCTCAAGATGGTATTTCGAATACATTCTCTATTGTGCCAAAGTCATTAGGTGCATCCATAACTGATAGAATAGAAAACTTGACAGCTATTTTAGATGGTTACTTTTCAAGGAATGCACAACATATTAATGTGAATGTTTTGGATAAGGAAACCTTATTGGACGCGATGGAACACCCAGAGGAATACCCTCAATTAACCATTAGGGTATCTGGTTATGCCGTTAATTTTGTTAGGTTAACCCGTGAGCAACAACAGGAAGTTATTACGCGATCCTTCCACGAATCTATGTAAATAAACAGGTACCTGAAAAGTAAGGCTATGCACTACTTTTCGGGTACTATAACTAAAACGTATTGTTATCACATCACAAAAAAACATATTGCATGTACATTCCATCGAATCGTTTGGCACCCATGATGGTCCAGGCATTCGATTGGTAATATTTCTTCAAGGTTGTAAAATGAAATGTGTGTATTGTCATAACCCAGATACAATTGCAACTTCTGGTGGTAAAGATTATGATATTGAAGCACTGGCACAAATGGCCATACGTATGAAACCTTACTTTGGAAAGAAGGGAGGTGTTACTGTATCGGGAGGAGAACCATTGCTACAATCTAAAGCATTGATTCCGTTCTTTAAAAGATTAAAAGAAGAAGGTATTCATACCAATATAGATACCAATGGTCGGGTGCTAAATCATTTTACTGAGACACTGCTAGGTAACTATACAGATTTAGTAATGCTTGACATTAAACACATGACAGAGGATGGTTTTGAAGCCATAACTGGTGTACGTAATAAAGAGACCACATTTAAGTTTGCTGCATATAGAGAAGCCACGGGAAAAGCTATGTGGCTAAGATACGTTCTCATACCCGAAATTACTAATACACCAGAATTGCTACATGCCATGGGAAAATACTTTATGGATTTTAAAACCATTGAAAAAATCGAACTCCAACCTTATCATAAACTAGGGATTCATAAGTGGGCTGCGTTAGGATGGGATTATAAATTAAATGATGCAAACGAAAACACCAAAGAACAAATTGACGCAGCAGTAAACATATTAAAGAATTACTTTAAGGAAGTTAAGGTGAACTAGCATATAGAAAACGTAAAAATTATTGATATGAAAACACAACAACTTAAAAATCGTTGGTTGATTGCAGCATCGGCTGTAGGTATACATATATCCATAGGATCGGTTTATGCATATTCCGTAATGACCAATCCTGTTAAAGATATTTTTAGTGTTGAAGGCAGCGTTATAAAGTGGTCCTTTAAAATAGCCATTTTATTATTGGGCTTATCGGCAGCGTTTTTAGGGCGTTGGGTAGAAAAAGTAGGCCCGAAAGTAAGTGGTATAACTGCTGGTTTATTCTATGGTATCGGCATTTTAGGCTCAGGTTTGGCTGTACAATTACAGTCATTACCACTATTTTATATCTGTTATGGTGTAATTGGCGGTATTGGATTAGGGCTTGGCTATATAACACCTGTTAGTACCTTGGTAAAATGGTTTCCCGATAAACGGGGTTTAGCTACTGGTATGGCTATTATGGGATTTGGTTTTGCTGCTTTGCTTTTTGGTCCCATTATGCAAGGTTTGTTTGAATCTGTTGGTGTTTCCAATGCATTTTATATTTTAGGTATCGTTTATATGCTACTAATAGTATCTTCTTCGTTATATATAAAAAGACCTCCCAAAGATTATATGCTGGCAGGAACTACATTGGACAAGGGGAAAATAAAAGCAGACTTAGCCAATATTGATGCCAATGCTTCCTTAAAAACAACACGCTTTTACTACATCTGGATCATGATGTTTATCAATATTGCTTGTGGTATAGCAATAATATCGGCTGCAAGTCCAATGATGCAGGAAAAATTGAATTACACACCTATGGAAGCAGCTGCTATAGTTGGCTTAATAGGCGTTTTTAATGGGTTGGGAAGAATTCTATGGTCTGGCCTTTCAGACTACTTAGGTAGAGCAAATACCTACATTGTATTTTTTGTATTTCAAATAGTTGCGTTTTACTTTTTACCAAAAATAACCATGGAGATAAGCTTCTTAGTTATCCTATTTACGGTCATTACCATGTATGGAGGTGGCTTTGCTACATTGCCAGCTTTTTTAGGGGACTTGTTTGGAACAAAACAATTAGGGGCCATACACGGTATGGTACTTGCGGCCTGGGGATTGGCTGGAGTTATTGGGCCAAGTATTTACGATATGATAAAAAGTAGTACAGGTTCTTTAGATGCTACTTTAGGAGTTTTCTCAGGCTTGTTTATTGTTGCCCTGATTATTTCCATACTAATGAAACGGTCTATTTCCCGAACGCATAAGAAAAGTCATAAAAGGCTCAAATTTGCATAGATGAGCACGTGTCGCTAACAAATTTATCGTGATTTTTTTGTAAATTATATATGCCTAAAGGCTACTTCCAAACTCTTTCCGTTGTGTTAAATCATTTAATATGAAGTATATGATTTATGTCATAAAAATACTCCAATATTGAAGCTACTTTTACTCTACAATTTTAAGGATGAAATATAAAATATAGATATTATGGAAATACTTGATAATGTGAAAAATCGGGTTTACAGATTTGGAAACAAGGCAGCCGATGGGAGTAGCGAGATGCGAAACCTATTAGGCGGAAAAGGTGCTAATTTAGCCGAAATGAGTGCCATAGGAATTCCTGTGCCTCCTGGATTTACTATTACTACCGAGGTATGTACAGAATACAATTTACTAGGGAAAGATGCCGTTGTAGAACTGATAAAAGAAGATGTAGAAAAGGCAATTGAAAATATAGAGTCCTTAATGGGAGCTAAGTTTGGTGACCAAGAGAATCCTTTATTAGTATCTGTACGCTCTGGAGCAAGAGTTTCTATGCCTGGAATGATGGATACAGTGCTTAATCTGGGAATAAATGATGAAGTCGTATTAGGATTGGCTAAAAAAACCAATAACGAACAATTTGCATGGGATTCTTACCGCCGCTTTATACAAATGTACGGAGGCGTGGTTTTAGGAATGAAACCAGAATCTAAAGATGATATCGATCCTTTTGAGGAAATCATGGAACACCTCAAAGAAAAAAGAGGAATTCAATTAGATACAGAATTTACAATTCAAGATCTAAAAGACCTTGTATATGATTTTAAGGATGCTGTTAAAAAACGTACCGGTCATGATTTCCCTACCAATCCGTGGGAACAACTATGGGGAGCTATTATGGCTGTTTTTAATAGTTGGAATGGCGACCGGGCTGTTTATTACAGAAACATGCATGGTTATCCTGCCGATTGGGGAACAGCAGTAAATGTGCAGGCCATGGTTTATGGTAATATGGGAAATAATTCGGGAACAGGTGTGTGCTTTACCCGTGATGCCGGAACGGGAGAAAATAAATTTAATGGTGAATATTTAATCAATGCCCAAGGAGAAGATGTGGTTGCAGGTGTAAGAACCCCACAACAAATCACAAAAATAGGATCGGAGCGTTGGGCAGAACTGGCAAAAATAGATGAAGTAGAACGTATAGCCAATTACCCATCTTTAGAAGAACTGATGCCTGATATTTTCGATGAGCTTAATGGTTATCAACAAATTCTTGAAAACCATTATTGCGATATGCAAGATATGGAATTTACTATTCAAGATGGAAAGCTATGGATATTACAGACCAGGAACGGGAAACGTACTGGAGCAGCTATGGTGAAAATAGCAATGGATCTACTAAAAGAAGGTTTAATAAACGAGCAAGAAGCCTTATTACAAATTGAACCTAATAAATTGGATGAATTGTTACATCCCGTTTTCGATCCAAATGCCTTAAAACGAGCCCATATTATTGCACAGGGGTTGCCTGCTTCACCGGGAGCAGCCACTGGTAAAATTGTGTTCTTTGCTGACGAGGCTTCTAAGTATAAGAGTAGTATTTTAGTTCGTATAGAAACATCACCTGAAGACTTAGAAGGCATGAACATTGCCAAGGGAATTTTAACAGCTCGAGGGGGTATGACCTCACATGCTGCTGTAGTTGCCCGTGGTATGGGCAAATGTTGCGTTTCTGGAGCTGGCGCCCTAAAGATTAATTATAAAACCAGAACACTTACAGTTGGTGACCATGAATACCATGAAGGTGATTGGATTTCTCTTAATGGCTCGACAGGTAACATTATTGAAGGTAAAGTGGCTACAATGGAACCTGAATTGAGCGGAGAGTTTGGAGAACTCATGAAATTGTCAGATAAATATGGTATTATGAAAGTTAGAACTAATGCTGACACGCCTAAAGATGCCAAAATTGCACGTAATTTTGGAGCTGATGGCATAGGTTTAACGCGAACAGAACATATGTTCTTTGAAGTAGATCGTATTAAAGCCATGCGCGAAATGATTCTTGCAGATACTTTAAAAGAAAGAAAACAGGCTTTGGACGAGTTATTACCAATGCAACGAGAGGATTTTGAAGGCATTTTTGAAGCTATGGAAGGTAAATCGGTTACAATCCGGTTATTGGATCCACCTTTGCACGAATTTGTACCTCACCAATTGGCAACACAAAAAGAATTGGCAGAGCAAATGCATATTTCCTTACAAGCTGTTAAAAACAAGGTAGCTGAGTTGGAGGAATTTAATCCAATGTTGGGACATCGAGGATGCCGTTTAGGAAATACCTATCCAGAAATTACCGAAATGCAAACGCGTGCTATTATTGAAGCAGCCCTTAATTTAAAGGAACGTGGCATTATTTGTAAGCCAGAAATCATGGTTCCATTAATAGGTACTGTTAAGGAGTTTGAAATGCAAGAGCAAATAATCAGGAATACTGCCAATATCATATTTAAAGAGCGAAACGATTCTGTAGAATATTTGGTGGGTACTATGATTGAAATACCCCGGGCAGCCTTAATGGCCGACCGCATTGCAGAACGTGCCGATTTCTTTTCTTTTGGAACCAATGACCTTACACAAATGACCTTTGGTTATTCGCGTGATGATGCTGGTAAATTCTTACCTATATACATAGACAAAGGCATTCTGCAAGTAGATCCTTTTGAAGTTTTAGATCAGGAAGGCGTGGGGCAACTGGTAAAAATAGGAACAGAAAGGGGGCGCAGTACAAAACCACAATTAAAGGTAGGTATATGTGGTGAGCACGGAGGCGAACCAAGTTCTGTTGAATTCTGTTACCGTACTGGTATGAATTACGTTAGCTGTTCACCTTATAGAGTGCCTATTGCCCGATTGGTATCAGCACAGGCTGCAATTAAAGCTAGTTTATAATTTAGTCATATATTTTAATATTATTTGAAATAAAATTCCCGAAGTATAAGAACTTACTTCGGGAATTTTAGTTTTTAAATTTATTGTTAAATAATTAATTCCAGTGCTTCTTAAAGATGTCTTGCATCAAAGGATAATTCTTGTCAGTATCACCTAAAGCTTCTCGTTGTTGTTTTAAGGTTTCCTTCATATCTTTTATGATTTCTTGATATTCGGGATCATTGTATGCATTATGATTTTCTTTAGGATCTTTGGTAAGGTCATAGAATTCCCATGCAGGCTCTGTAGATTCTTTTGAAGAACCAGTCATGTCTAATGACTGACCATAAAAGAATGCTAACTTATACTTGTCGCTTCTTATTCCAAAATGCCCTGGTCTTATAGGGTAGTTTTGCCAATACCTATAATAAGCCGAAGTTCTCCAGTCTTCAGGCGTATTGCCTTTTAGGTTTTCACGGAAGCTTCTTCCTTGAATTGAACCAGGCTTTTCAATTCCGGCATAATCTGCAAATAAGGCAGGGAAATCAATATTTAAAATGATATCATCAATACGTTGCCCTCCATGAATTTCTTTTGGGTATCTAATAACAAATGGCATACGTAATGATTCGTCATATATTAAACGTTTATCAAAAAAGCCGTGTTCTCCTAAAAAGTAACCTTGGTCCGCCGTATAAATTACCACTGTGTTTTCGGCTTGTCCAGAAACTTCCAAGTAGTCTAGAAGTTTACCTATGTTATCGTCTATAGCGGCTCCCGAACGCAAAAAGTCTTTTACAAATTTTTGGTAAGTAGCCTTACGAGCCGTTATACTATCCATTTCATTTGTATAAAATGGTAATCCAGGATATTTGCACCACCATTTGTCAGGATCGTTAGAAGCTTGTTCATAGCGCCAAGCTAGATTTTCAAGTTTTTGACCTACAAAGCTTCTTCCCGTAGTATTTGGCGAAAAGTCATAAAGTGATTCAGGTTCAGGTAAATCTTGATCTTTATAAAGGTTGTTAAATCGTTCAGGATAATCAAAGGGTTCGTGCGTTGCCTTAAAATGGGTCATCAACAAAAATGGTTTTGTACTATCCCTTTGCTTTAACCACTCTACAGAAAGGTCGGCTACCACATCGGTAGAAAAGCCTTTGTGTATATCCCATTCTTCTGCTGGTTTATGAAAATTTTCTTTGGTCCTTAGTATGGGATCCCAATAACGTCCTTGATCGTGGAGTACATTGTAATAATCAAATCCTGAAGGCTCTTTTTTTAAGTGCCACTTTCCAATAATAGCCGTTTGGTATCCATTTTTATGCAATACTTTTGCAATGTTTAGACTGTCTGGATTAAGCGCATCACTTAAAGTATATACGCCATTTCTATGACTGTATTGCCCAGTAAGGATGGTTGCTCTACTGGGAACACAAATGGAATTGGTACAAAAAGCATTATTTAAAACGACGCCTTCATTGGCAAGCCTTGAAATATTTTTATTTTGAGCATATTCTTTTAACGGTCCTCCATAGATACCCCATGCCTGTGAGGTATGGTCATCTGACAAAATAAAAAGGATATTAGGTTTTTTGGGAGGTGTCTCTTTTTTGGACGATGTGCAGTTAAAAGAAAGCAGCACAACAACGAAATAGAAAATTCGTTTTAGATTGATATGATTCATTTTTTTATTGTTAAATTGAATGAGGCTTAAAAGTAATGGTTTAATGCTCAGTAAACAAGGGCTTCAATAAAAAGCTTAAATGAGTTCATATTAAAAACCCTGTCCGGAATTAGACAGGGTTGAAAAATATATTTGAAAGGGCAGTTTATTTTTTTCCGAAAAGCCCACCTAACAGACCTCCAATTCCACCTTTTTCTTTATTAGAACCCAATACAATATTAGCAACATCATCCACAACGCTTCCGTCGCCATCTGCATCAAGAATAGATTCCAAAAAGCTTTGTTCTTGTTGAGCTGAATTTCCTTTCAATAGTCCGCCCAATAAACTTTCTACACCAGTAGGTGTACTTACCTGTTGTTTTTTAGCCTGACTACCTAATACCCCCATTAAAATGGGAGCTGCAATTTTTAATATTTGAGCAATCGATCCTGAATCGATGCCAGCTTTTGCTCCAAGGGCATTTTCGATATTTTGCTGTTTGCTTCCTAGCACATGCTTTAGTATTTTTCCTCCATCGTTTATAACCGTATCATCTACACCGCCACTAAATAAGCCTTCAATATTGTTTAAAATACTACCATCGTGCTTGTTGTTTATAGCATTCATTAGCCCTTCTGCTCCTTGTGGAGTTGAAGCATTACGTTTCATGGCCGCCATAAGAACGGGTAAGGCCATTGTTAAAACAGTTTGCGTTTTATCTTGTGGCTGATTGGTTTGATTGGAAACACCACTGATTATCGATTTTCCCAAATCACTGTTTAATAAATCTAATATTCCTGACATCGTTTTCTTTTTTTAGTTAAATACGTTTATGGATGATAATATATAAAAAAAGTCCTAACCTTTTAAGTTAGGACTCAATTATAAGTGTTTGGTCACAATTTAACTTGCTTATCCCAAAATACTGATTATTTGTTCTGCTAATTCAGTACCGATTCTATCCTGTGCTTCGTTGGTTGCAGCACCAGTATGTGGTGTCAATGACAAAGAAGGGTTCATTAACAACTGTATTTCTGGTTTTGGCTCATTTTCAAAAACATCTAAAGCTGCTCTTGCTACTTTTCCATTCTCGATTGCTTTTACAAGAGCTACTTCATTAATTACACCTCCTCGTGCAGCATTAGCAAGAATAACACCGTCTTTCATAATATTAAATTCGGCTTCATCAATAACATACTCTTTTTGTGCTGGTACGTGTAAGGTAATAAAGTCCGCCTGCTTTAATACTTCTTCTTTAGAAACGGTTTCAATTTCAAAGCTTACTTTTTGTCCATCAAAAAAGCTTAATTCTAAATTGGCTTTTTCAAGAAACGGGTCGAAAGCAACTACTTTCATACCAGCTCCCAAAGCAACTTTAGCAGTAGCTTGTCCAATACGACCAAACCCTAAAACGCCTAATGTTTTTCCTTTTAACTCAGTTCCTTTTGCATAAGCTTTCTTTAAACCTTTAAAGTTGCTATCGCCTTCTAACGGCATGTCTCTGTTCGAATTATGCAAGAAACGTGCTAAGCCGTAAAAATGTCCAAATACCAATTCGGCCACCGAGTGTGACGATGCGGCAGGTGTATTAATAACTTTAAGCCCTTTTTCTCTTGCGTATTCCACATCAATATTATCCATACCAACACCTCCACGTCCAATTATTTTTAGACTTGGACAAGCATCTATAAGGTCTTTGCGTACAGTTGTAGCACTACGTACCAATAATACGCTAATTTCTTTTTCGTTGATGTAATTTATTAATTGTTCTTGAGCAACGGTGGTTGTAATAACTTCAAAACCGCCTTTTTCCAGTGCTTCAATACCACTGTTTGAAATACCGTCGTTTGCTAATACTTTCATTTGTATAAATTTTATTCTGTTTTTAAGCTTTGCTTTCTAATTCACTCATTACTTCAACCAATACTTTTACACTGTCTAAAGTTAAAGCGTTGTACATTGAAGCTCTATAGCCACCCACACTTCTGTGCCCATTAAGTCCATTTATACCAGCTTCTTTAAGCATGGTTTCAAAGGTTTCTTTAAGGTTGTCGTTCTCTAAAGTAAAGGTTGCATTCATTGTAGAACGGTCTGCTTTAGATGCAAAACCTTTAAACAATGGGTTTAAGTCTATTTCAGAATAAATTAAGCTGGCTTTTTTATTGTTAATTTCTTCAATAGCTTTAACACCTCCAAGGTTTTTTAACCACTCTAAGGTTAGCATTGACACATAAACAGCGAATACAGGAGGTGTATTAAACATACTACCACTACCTATATGCTTTTTGTAATCCATCATCGAAGGAATTTGTCGAGATACTTTCCCTAAAATATCTTCTTTAATAACTACAAGAGTTGTACCTGCTGGCCCCATATTTTTTTGGGCTCCTGCATATATTAAATCGAATTGAGAAAAGTCAAGCTGACGTGAAAATATATCACTACTCATATCGCATACCATAGGGACGTCGCATTTAGGAAACGACTTTAATTGTGTACCAAAAATGGTGTTGTTAGAGGTACAGTGAAAATAATCTAAATCCGATGGAACTTCAAACCCTTTAGGAATGTAGTTAAAGTTGGCATCTTTAGAAGAAGCTACTTCTTGTATATCTCCAAACAATTTGGCTTCCTGTAATGCTTTGTTGCTCCAAGTTCCTGTATTTAAATAGCCTGCTTTATTTTCTAATAAATTATACGCTACTGCTAAAAATTGTGTGCTCGCACCACCCTGTAAGAATAAAGCTTTGTACCCTTTACCTTCTAAGCCAAGAAGTTCCAAAGCCAAAGTTCTTGCTTTTTCCATTACATCAACAAAAGGCTTGCTTCTGTGTGAAATTTCAATAAGCGATAAGCCACTATTGTCGAAATCGACAACAGCTTGTGAAGCTTTTAATAATACCTCTGGGGGTAAAATACATGGTCCTGCGCTAAAGTTGTGTTTTTTCATTTGTGTTGTTGAATTTAAAGATACAAAGTTGCTAATTAATTAGGTATTAAGCGTTGTAAAATCAATAATTTTTTTATTGAATTGATAATAAAAATTCAATAGAATCGACACCATCTGCATAATCCCAAAGTTGGGGTTTTTGTGAAGCTCCAAAAGGAATTTCATTTTCGACGAATCCATCGGATACAATACACTGAATTTGTTGTGCTTCGCTTTTCAGTTTTTCCCTTAATTGAATTGGACTATCGTAGTACTCATAAAATACAGTAGCTATGGGCGATGCATAACTAGCATCTTCTTTAATCATTAAAAAGCCGTTTTCGAGCATATTGAATTCACTCATTAAGTAAACTGCTTTATTATAATCGTAATTATTGGCATATTTCGCCCCTTCAATAATGGGGTGCCAATGGTACATGGCTTTAAAAAAAGCATCGAAGTTGTAGTCTATGGGAACAAACAGTTTGGATACGTTTCTACATCCAAGGCCATAGTATCTAAAAATGTCTTCGGAGAGCTTTTTAAGATCCTCTTCAAGCTCGTCACCAGTTAAAACAGCTACTGAATTCCTGCTATTCCTTATGATTGATGGTTTGTTTTTAAAGTAATATTCAAAATAACGAGCCGTATTGTTACTTCCTGTGGCTATAACAGCATCAAAACCATTAATTTCACTATCTATAAACGTTATGCGTTCTTTAAAACCTGGGTTTATGTATTCTAAATATTTGCTCAAATAGGGTAGTAGCTGTTTGTCGTTTGCGGATTGCTTAACAAGTACTTTGTGGCCACATATTAATACAGATAGAAAATCATGAAATCCAACCAAAGGAATGTTCCCCGCCATGATAATTGCAATGGTTTTAGGAGAACGTTCATCAATTTGGTATACACTAAGCCATTTTTTTAAATTAGATTCGGTAAGGGCTTCGTGCCAACTTTTAATCGCATAAGTAATGTTCTCTTGGGTAAACCAGCCGTTGTGTTCTTTAGCTAATTTTAATTGGTGCTTGAAGCCGTCAAAAAACAAATCGTTATGTTCAATATTATCTTTTTTTTCGATAACTTCATTAGAAAATTGACCTAAAAAATCTCCTAATTTTACAAAAGCATCAATTCTTTGCTGTAAATTCATTCTGTATTTGGTTATGTACGGTTTTGGCGTTATTTTTGCTTTGCAAAGTTAGAAAAATGTGACAAACGATTTTTTTTAAATAGCTTTTTGTTAGCAGGTTTTTTAAATAAATTTCAAAGCATAAGACGCTAGTTTGTTCACATTTTTTTAGTTTTGACAAAATCTATTTAACAAGAAACAAATGCTATGGCAATTATAATAACAGACGAGTGTATAAATTGTGGGGCTTGTGAGCCGGAATGTCCTAATACGGCAATATATGAAGGTGCAGACGATTGGCGCTATAAAGATGGTACCAGTTTAAACGGAAAAGTTGTTTTAACCAATGGTACCGAGGTAGACGCCGATGAACCACAAGAACCTATAAGTGACGAAATTTACTATATTGTTCCAGATAAATGTACGGAGTGTAAAGGTTTTCATGATGAACCACAATGTGCAGCTGTTTGTCCCGTAGATTGTTGTGTTCCTGATGAAGATCACGTTGAAACTGAAGAAGAACTACTGGGAAAACAACGTTTTATGCATCCTGAAGGATAATAGAAATTATCAATATTAAATAACTGACAAATCCTGGGCATTAGCTCGGGATTTGTTGTTAATAGCCTATTACCTTTTACAAAATAGTATTAGCCAAGGTGGCTTTTGTTTTCTTTTACTGGTTGGTGATGGCGAATAATTCTTATTTTTATGGTACTCGATTACCAACTAAAGCCTTTAACCGTGAAGAAAAACTATATTTGCCAATCAGTTTTGTTTATAATGATTTGGTTTTATGCAACCGGTCAGACCACGAGTCATCATTCAAAAACTCCAAACATATTATGTATTCTTGTTGATGATTTGGGCTATGGCGATTTATCTATTCAAGGAGCTACCGATATGCAAACACCCAACATAGATAACTTAGCCCGCCAAGGACTTACCTTTACAAATTTTTATGCTAATAGTACGGTTTGTTCTCCTAGTAGAGCGGCTCTATTGTCTGGAAAATATCCAGATATGGTAGGAGTCCCCGGAGTTATAAGACAAGTTTCCAAAGATTCTTGGGGGAACCTTACAGATAATTCGTTATTAATATCGGAAGTGCTAAAAAGCAAAGGCTACCAAACTGCCATCATTGGAAAATGGCATTTGGGGCTAGGAAATCCAGATACTCCCAACGATAAAGGTTTTGATTACTTTAAAGGCTTTTTGGGTGATATGATGGATGATTATTGGACCCACAGGAGGGGAGGTATTAATTGGATGCGAGACAATGAAAAAGAGATCGACCCTAAAGGACATGCAACCGACATTTTTACAAATTGGGCTATTGACTACTTAAATGATCGAAAAGATGATGAAGCACCTTTTTTCATGTACCTTGCTTATAATGCTCCCCATTTTCCAATTCAGCCGCCTAAAGAATGGTTGGATAAAGTTTTTGACCGCGAGCCTAATATATCAGAGAAGAGAGCCAAAAATGTTGCTCTTATAGAGCATCTTGATTTTAATATAGGAAGCATAATGCAGTCTTTAAAAGAGAATGGTCTTGACGATAACACTTTAGTCGTATTTACATCGGATAACGGAGGAGCGCTTTGGTATGCGCAAAGCAATGGTGATTTACGTGGGGGTAAGCAAGACATGTATGAGGGAGGCATTCGTGTTCCGACTTACTTCTACTGGAAAAACAAAATTGCTCCCAATACAAAAACAAACAGTTTTGCCATGCTTATGGATCTTTTCCCTACATTTTGCGAAATAGCAGGAACACAGTTACCCAAGGGAATTGATGGCATCAGTATTCTGCCTACACTGTTAGGCAACTCACAAGAAACAGACAATCGTTATGTCTATTGGGTAAGGCGAGAGGGCGGTAAATATGGAGGCCAAGCCTATTATGCTGCACGTTACAAGGATTTTAAAATAGTGCAAAATACCCCTTTCGAACCTATTCAACTCTTTAACATTAAAAATGATGAGCATGAAACTCAACCACTAAACACTTCAGAACTAGAAGTTTATAAAAAATTAAAAACCGAACTTCAGGAACATATTAGAAAAACTGGAGGCATTCCTTGGCAGTAAGACCAATTCATCTTTAAATTTACCCGCATAACAAGCATCTTTTGTACTATACATTATTTTCCTTCGGGCAAATTAAAAATCGTATCATTTAAATATGGATGTGTCCATTTTAACGAATGATATATAGTTACATTTGTGTTTAAAAATACGATATTTGCTTTTTGACTAACTATCATAAAATAAAATTAAGATTATGGCAATGAATAAAAACGCGGTATTAGCATGGGCTACCTGGATAATGATATTTGTAGGACTCGCTTTAATTGCTCTGGGGGCATTTAGGTACGACGAAGTAGCAGGATGGGGTTTTGCAGCAGTAGGTTTTGGCTTTTTTGCCAATGCATGGGTGTTTAATGCTTTGAAAGGACGTGTATAAAAGCACAGTCAGCTAATAGCTAAATCTAAAATCAATAAAAGTTTTACAAACAAATGAGTGACGACAAGAAAGTAATTTTTTCGATGTCTGGATTAACCAAGACATTTCAGGGTGCCAATACACCCGTATTAAAGAATATTTATTTAAGCTTTTTCTATGGGGCTAAAATAGGGATTTTAGGTCTTAATGGTTCTGGTAAGTCTACCCTTTTAAAAATTATAGCGGGTGTAGATAAAAATTATCAAGGAGATGTTGTATTTCTCCAGGATTACTCTGTAGGCTATCTGGAACAAGAGCCTAAACTGGACGATAATAAAACCGTGTTGGAAGTTGTAAAGGAAGGAGCTGCCGAAACAGTAGCCATTCTGGATGAATACAATAAAATAAATGATATGTTTGGCTTAGAAGAAGTCTATAGCGATCCAGATAAAATGGAAAAGCTTATGAACAGACAGGCCGAACTTCAAGATCAGATAGATGCTGCCAACGCCTGGGAGTTAGATACCAAGCTGGAAATAGCAATGGACGCATTACGCACCCCTGAAGGCGATAAAAAGATTGGAGTGCTTTCTGGAGGAGAACGCCGTCGGGTGGCCTTATGCCGTTTGTTATTACAAGAACCCGATGTATTATTGTTAGATGAGCCAACCAACCATTTGGATGCCGAATCGGTACATTGGTTGGAGCACCATTTAGCGCAGTATAAAGGAACAGTAATCGCTGTAACCCACGATAGGTACTTTTTAGATAATGTTGCAGGTTGGATTTTGGAGTTAGACAGAGGAGAAGGTATCCCTTGGAAAGGCAACTATTCTTCATGGCTAGATCAAAAGTCAAAGCGTATGGCACAAGAAGGAAAAGCAGCTTCCAAGCGTCAGAAAACTTTAGAACGCGAGTTGGAGTGGGTGCGTCAAGGAGCTAAAGGACGCCAAACAAAACAAAAAGCACGTTTAAAAAATTATGACAAGCTTTTAAGTCAGGATCAGAAGCAATTAGATGAAAAATTGGAAATCTATATTCCCAATGGGCCGCGCTTAGGTACTAATGTTATTGAAGCTACTGGTGTAAGTAAAGCTTACGGGGACAAGCTCTTGTATGAGGATTTAAACTTTAATTTACCACAGGCTGGCATCGTTGGGGTTATAGGGCCTAATGGCGCAGGAAAAACTACTATTTTCAGAATGATTATGGGAGAGGAAACGCCTGATAAAGGCCAGTTTAACGTTGGAGACACAGCTAAAATTGCCTATGTAGACCAAAGCCATTCCAATATCGATCCAGAAAAAACCATTTGGCAAAACTTTAGTGACGAACAAGAATTGGTAATGATGGGAGGAAAGCAGGTAAACTCAAGAGCCTATTTAAGCCGTTTTAACTTTAGTGGCAGTGAGCAAAATAAAAAGGTAAAATTATTGTCGGGAGGAGAACGCAATAGACTCCATTTAGCCATGACGCTTAAAGAAGAAGGTAACGTATTACTTTTAGATGAGCCAACCAACGACCTTGATGTAAACACCTTAAGAGCCTTAGAAGAAGGTTTGGAAAATTTTGCTGGTTGTGCTGTCGTTATATCGCACGACAGATGGTTTTTAGATAGAATCTGTACCCATATATTAGCTTTTGAAGGTGATAGCCAAGTATACTTCTTTGAGGGTAGTTTTTCAGATTACGAAGAAAACAAAAAGAAACGCCTTGGTGGCGACTTAATGCCAAAACGAATTAAGTATAAAAAATTAGTTCGGTAAAACAATCCTAAAACGCCTGCTTTAATCGGGCGTTTTTAATTATTGTCATACATATGGCCTTCAGTAAAATCCCTGTACGTTTTATTATCGTCGTCAGACTGAAGGTTGCTAATATTGTTCAGGCGTTCATTCTCCTTTTTTAATTTATACGATTTCCTAACACCAAGAATCAATAAAATCAGAAAAAAAACAACCACTATCGACAGTATTGTAACAATTTCTTTTTGTGTTACCAAAGGAATTATTAGTGAAATAAAAAGTTTGAGAATAAAAAACATAGGTTGTTCTTTTTGGGTAAATACTAGTTCAAAGATACCATTTTTTATTCACAAAACAACTAAAAATACTACAACAACTTGGTATTAGGCAAGTTTTAAATCAATGACATTGTTGTACTTACATCTTTTTGTATAGGTTTACCACTAAATTTCAAACCCCTTTTAAGCTTCATAATACATGTATTTGCTTCATTACTAACATGTAAGCAAAGCTTTACGTAAATAATTTATAAAGCTGTAACATTACATTCGTTTTATGTACAAATAATTAAAGCAATATTAATTTATATATTGATAATTTTTAACGAAATTGCTTAACTAAAAATTTTTTATTCAACTTAAAACCGCAAAGAAATGTCAGACGATTTTGATTTATTGGAAACAAGTTCTAACGAAAAAACTGAAAAAGTAGATGTCAATTGGGGAAAGGCTATTGACACTATGAAATCTAAATTGTCTCAAGAGGACGATCCAGAAGTAAGGCAAAAAATATTAAATGCTACATTGGACGATGTAGTGCACATGGCGGAAAAGGACAGGACGACCCTATTGGATGCTATAAAGGATCTCACCGATTATCAGGAAGAAGTAGGCATTATTTTTGAAAAATTCTCCTCACTTAATGCAACAGAACAAAAAGTAATTGACGATGCCCAAAAAGCCCTTGAGCGTGCAAGAATAGAATTAGAAGATGCCGAAAATAAACCAGACACTTGGTGGAACAACCTTTGGGGGAGGAAAAGTAAAATTAAGAATGCTCAAGAAGCGTTAAAAGAAGCCGAAAAAGTAAGGGCTGCTGCCGATAACAAAGCAAAGGCTATGTTTCAGGAACGTATTGAAAAGGCAGATATTCAGACACTATTAAGTGAATTGTCGTATAAAAGTCAAGCAGCTGTTAGTCGCTTAAAGGATAGAGAGGTAGAAATTAAAGAGGTTGAAGATAAACTGCAGGATGCTATTGTTGAAGCAACCAAAAACCACACAAAGGCATTAGAGAAGAAAAAAGAAGTTGAGGATAAGTTAGAGGAACAGTATGCCCTTTTAAAACAAGCCCGTCAAGAACTGGAAGACATTGCTGATAAACAATCGGCAGAATACGCTCAAGCCGTAGGCAAAGTAACAGCATTAGAACAAAAAGTAGAAGAGCTTGAAGGATTAAAGAATGCCTATACCACATTAGCAGCAAGTAAGGACAGTTTTGTACACAAGCACAACTTAACCATTAAAGTACTTACATCGCTACGTAGCAATTTACAAACGCACCGAGCAAAGCTAAAGAGTGACACTGAAGAGCGTCTTAAATACTACGATGGTTATGTAGTTGCTTTAAAAGCACGTACAGACCAAGAATTTGCTGCTATCTTAGAACATTTAGGCGTTAAAACAGACGAGCATATTGGAGAAACCTTAGCCTCTATGCATACTGCTAGCGCCAAGGCCCGTCAAGAAATGATGGATAATATACCCGTTCATGAAAAAGTAATGCAAGGCGTATATAGTAGCTATGCTGAAGCTTTACAGGAAATTAGGGCTAAAGACAGTGATATCCAGAAGAACTTTGCCGAGCGTTACGGTATCGATATGAAAGAGATTTTTGAAGATTACTATAAGGCAGACCCCAATAAAGCTGCTGATGGAGTTACCCCAGAAGAAAAGCCAAAGTCTGAAACAAATGAAGAAGACTTATTAAGCTAAAACTTAGTTAGGCTTATTACCGTTTTAAATATAATACATGTCTGTAAACCATATAGCAACACCATTAGATTCAGCAATTCTTGATTCCAAGGAGCATTATGTGTTTTATCATAAAATGGTGGATTTTGCATTTAAGGAACTAATTGTTGCCGTTCAGCAACAGGGCATTTGCAATACCATTGAAGTAAATTTATTCAAACAATATTGTGATTTGCTGCTATATTCCATCGAGGCCATGCGTATCAAGTATATGTATGACGATGAAGACAATATGAAAATCGATTTAACGCACTCTGGGTTTCCAAACTATTTGGAGTTTAGGTATCTGTTTAATGATTTGGAATTACGTGACGACTATCTGGGAAGGCTAACTAGTATTAAAACCTTAAAAGAAGAGTTTCTTAATACATTACTGCATAAAAAGCAGCCCATTAAACGCAATCGATTGTTTCAAGCAGCTTCCATTGTATACTATTCTTCGGTTAAAAAAGAATACATATTCAATCGGTTTGTACAAGGAAAAATAATATCCGCTCCTAAAGGCTCTAAAACTGATTTTTTGGTAAGCTGGAGTTTTTTTGATGTATCCCATAACCGTCCCTTTATATGCTTTATGTATTTTAATTATGACGGCGCACGTATTGATGATTATAAAGACACTATTTATGAAGTCTTAAAAGCAACAGCCGATAGGGAAATGGCCCTAGATACCATGGGATATATGATTGATAGAAAACTTCCCAAAGTATCACCAAAGCAAATAAAACGTATTGATTTGGGACCTTTACACAATGTATTTGCAAAAGACGAGCATGCAATAACACATGCCATTTTGGAAGGTATAGGTAAAAAGGACATTGCTCTTGAATCGTACGCAATCTCTTTAAAAACAGACGAAGTTACCTCTGGCGGTGAGTTTAAGGAAGGGGGCTTTTTTACAAAGCAAACATTACAAAAATGGAATGAAGTATTTAAACAACACTATGTATTTGCACCCCATCGCATCATACAATTATTATACACCAAAACACCAGATATGCTTAATAAATTAGCTAAGGCACCGATTGAAGTAAGCAGCATTGAAAATTGATAAAAAAGTAAACAGTCACAGTCTTCGTTTACAATTTGTATAACTACAATTGTGACTGAAAACTAAAAACAAATGGAACACAACTCAACATTCCCTATAAAACAAACCGAACTGGATATGCTTCGCGACGAAGCCGCTTCCTATTTAAAAAGCATACAATGGGAACAAGGACAGCGTGCAAAGAACAGGGATAAAAACACAAAGGATGAATCCATTTTATTGTATTTGTCACGCGCCAATAACGGCACAAATAGTACTGAAATTACTTCGGTATCTAAAACAATATTAGCTTTAAAGAAGCGATTATTGCCTGACTCAATTGCCATTCCTGTCTATTTAAACCAAGCCTTATATGCCGTTCAGGAAGGGTTAACCCTAGGAATCTGGATTAAAGACAGCTATTACGATGCTTCAGGGTTATCCACTTTAAATGAAAACAAAACTGCTTTAGATACTAATGGTAAACGGGAGTTTGAAAGTAAAATGCATACTGCCACAGCCTTTATGTTATTCGCTTCGGCCTATAAAATTTTACATGACCTTAAATCCCATGCATCAGATGACCTAAGTGTTATGAAGCAAAAGTTTGCAGGAATTCCAGAAGTATCCTTAATGTCTCCTTTAAAAGGAATATCCTGTAGCTTATTTTACTACGACAAGTACTTAGGGCATCCAGAGATTATCAAGTCGGATAAAGATGTTATCGATTTTACGGTCGTATATTTTGAAGCGTTGGTCGATGAAATCCAACTTCGCAAAAACACTTTGGAATATACAGAAACTATTGAGGACAGAACCTATAAACTGGAGAAATCGGAATTTGCCATTTCGGGTTGGAACAATGTATTTGCCGGAGCCGCCAAAAGTGTAGAGTTTAATAAAATTAAGTTTGAGCAAATTGTTGGGAATCGCGATGCCAAGCACTTTGCACGTAGGTTAACAGAACGTATGTTAAGTTACGACTTTATTGCAAAAAAGAATCCGTTTCAAGAATTAGGTGGCTTTATGCCTGTTTTTATGGGATATGGTATTCCTGGAACCGGAAAAAGCATGCTAATAGCAGCTATAGCAACACGACTAAAAGAGCACTGCGATACTTTGGATATTCCATTTTTGTTCCATCCCATGCCCGATACCCTTATTAGTACCTTTCAGGGAGGATCTGCCGAAAAAATGGTGGAGTGGATGAAACCTTTACAAGATCCAACAAAGCTGATATTTGCCCCCATTGACGATGCCGAGAACAATCTACAAGAACGCACAGCACAAGGTGTTTCTGCTGGTGTTAAAGAAGTTATCGGTGTGTTTTTGAGATATACCGAAGGTGCTTATGCCGTTAATTACGGAAACAGCTCTATTGGCTTGTTTACCAACCTTCCAGAGATGCTGGATAAAGCAGTTATTTCCCGTGTGCAAGGCCGATTTAAAATCGATGGTGCACGAACAACAAACGATTTTTTAGATCAGGATTATTTATGGTGGCGTAAATTAGACGATACCATGCCCGATTTTGTGAATATGCATGGTCCAGAAAATTACAGCTATTTACAAGACCAAGGATTGGCTAAAAACATGGGAGATATCCTTAGTATTTCAGATAAACCAACCGAAGCACGGGTTCAAGAAGTATATGATAAGATTGAAAAACAGTTTAAAACCGATCAACACCTGTTTTACGCCAACCTTTATAAAGGCATACAAGCAATCTTTCCTTTCTTTTCATCACGCGATGTCCGCAACATTCAAAGTGCAGTATCCTTGCGTTTAACCGACTTCGACCTGGAAGAAGACTGGTTTGAAAATCCAGAAATATATTTTAAACAAGATTACGAAACAAAATTCAATATGCTTCAGGAGTTAATGCGCGCTAACATGAAAGGGCTGGACTTTTCGGAAATACGTAGACAAGAGGTGATCCGGTATTTGGATAATGTGGCAACTATTGCCGATACCGACTTTAAACGCAAAGTAGACCAACGCATTAACCAATTGAATATTGAAACAGCAGCAAGAAATACATTTGAACATGGCAACCGAACCTATTAAAAATATAACATCAAAGGTTTTATCACACTTTTGGGGAAAATTAGAACGTATTGATTACGATTTTAGGTTCAAGAACAATACTTGGAAACGACTATCCCGAGAAGTTTATGGTAAAAGTGATGGTGTAGCAGTTTTACTATATAACCCCCAAACAAAATCGGTTATTCTTTCAAAGCAATTTAGAATGCCTGCTTATGTTGCCGATCCGCAATGCGGTTTTTCAATAGAAGTTTGTGGTGGCGCCATAGACCCTGACGAATCCCCTGAAACAGCTGTAAAAAGAGAGGCTAGGGAAGAAATAGGGTATCGGATTTTAAATTTAAAACCAGTTGGCACTGTATTCTTATCACCCGGTATTGTTAAGGAACGGGTACACCTTTTTGTTTGTTCTTATAAGGACTCCGATCGTATTGACACTGGTGGGGGAGTCGATACGGAAGATGAAGAGATAGAGGTCTTGGAGATGCCTTTTAAACAAGCCGTGGAAATGATACCAACAGGAGAAATAAATGATGCCCGAACGATCATGCTACTGCAATACGCCCAGATCCATAAGCTATTGGAATAAAACTTGGCGCATTACTCAAGTATTATGAGATATATAAACCATTGAAATTTGAATAGGAATACAATTTATAGAATACGCATAACATGCAAAAGCTAAAAGCAGCCAATTTATATAGAAGCGAACTCATTCCCATAAGTGGAAAATTAGTGGAGCGTTATAATACCTGTTTGGTAAAATTGGGGCTTGAAAAAACAAAACTTAACTCTTTTTACATTGATGGGTTAGGATGGAGTCCCGAGATTGCCGAAGAAAAGAAAACATTGCATTACCTAAATAACGGCGGTGCCAATCCCCATGCCATTATAATTACACCATTACAGCGTAATAAACCTGTGTATGTGCCATTTCATTCTTTTGATGGTGATATGATGAAACTCATTTTTAAAACACATGGAGATAAGATACGGGACATTACCAGGGATTGTGCTATTTGTGTTGATTTCGATCAAGGTATTGATGTCTTTTATGAGCCCTTGGATGTGTTAAAATATACATCCATTACTATTAATTTCCATCTTATTAATAATTTGAATAAAGTTCAAAAAGAACAATTAGAACTCATCGAATTATTTAACAGAAATCATAACTTCATAGACGAGTCCATACATGAACGCTTGTTAATTTCAGCAAAAACCTATGGCGATCTGCGACATCGTGATTTAGATTTATCTTCCATTAAACACACAACAGATTCATTTTACACTGGCGCCTTTGGAGGCATTTATGTACTACGCGATTTTATAAGGCCAATCGTTGTTTTTGAAGATGAAACATGGTATAAGGAAGCTATTAAGGATACAAATTATGACGTGCTGATTTATCACATGCAACAGCCTGAGCTTATGGTTAAGTTACGTGACTATGTAATAGTAGAGTGCAATCTGGAAACCGTTGTAAAAACCAAACGCTACGAACGCATTAAAAAATACGAAATGGCGCAACATTTAAAAGCCATACAGCACTCAATAAAGGAAGTCTTGGACGACCCCGTATTATTTAAGAGCTACCTTAACAAATTGGACATAGAGACACGCAAAAAGATTATGAGTGTTGAAAGGTATTTGGAAAAACTAGAAACAAGCAACCAATATAAAATAGCAGATATCGTCGATTTGAAATTATTTGAAGCTTTACACGAACCACACTCTTCTTTAGATGGAAAACACCAGGACTTAATCTGGAAATTACTGGTAAATATAGCGCCTAAAGACGTATTATATTGGTTCTGGTATGACAAAGAAACCTTTTATAAGGCATATGATAACTGGAATGCCTCTTTTAAAGACTGGGCCATAGAAACCATTCGTAACAATATTTAGGAGTGAAGTCTGACGTTAGAAGTTAGAAGTAAAAATGAAGTTGAGCCTAAAGACAGAGCTTTCTTATATTTACAAATAAATATCAAAATGAAATTTAAGTTTGAAGATTTGATTATTTGGCAAAAAGGGATGGATTTGGGGGAAAACATGAATATATTGGCTCGTGATTTCTCAAAAGTAGAAAAGTATAATTTGACAGCACAATTAAAAAGAGCTTCTGATTCTATAGCACTAAATATTTCTGAAGGCTCTATTTTACAGTCTGGCCCAGAATACAGAAAGTTTTTAGGGTATTCAATTAGATCTATTGCAGAAGTTGTTACGTGCTTACATAAAGCGAGAAGAAGAAATTATTTAAAAGATGGCGATTTTTTTAAATACTATAAAGATTGTTTTGATTTAATGAATATGACAATCGCTTTTAGAAATAAAATCAATAACTAGCTTCGAGCTTCAAGCTCCTAGCATATATAACTTAAAAACATGACCTTAGAACTTATTATATTTATCGCCTCCATACTATTCGGGATGTTTCTGTATTGGAGAGAATCTGGTGGAAACGGATTGTATCGCTTTTTCAATAAAATTTTTAATGCCAAGGCGCTGCAAATGAAGCCAGATGACAAAAAGGGATTTGTATACCAACAATCCTTTGTGTTGCGCTTGGTATTTATAGGCACCCTGTTCTTAATCGGAATCCTTATAGTCCGTTTTTTAATTCCCATAGACCTGGCAACCATTTCACTTTTTGCATCCATGGTTGTGGGAACCCTTGTTGGCACTTATCTTGCTGGATTTATATTTAAATCCGAAAAAGTTATAGATGCAAAAGCTGACAGCATTGAAGATGTACTGCACGAAACCCTGGAAAAAGGCAAAACACTTATTGATGAGCTACAAGGAAAAGAAGATGTACAAGACCCCGAAATAAATGAAAGTAAAACGGAACACCCTGCCGAGGAAGAAAAGAAAAGTGCCAGGGAACGTTTAAAAGATAAAGGCCTTTTGTAATATATCTGTATTAATTTAAAGAACTAATGATAAAAAACTATTGGAATAAAGGAAAAAAGCAAAAGATACGAGTGCTGTTCTTTTCGCTGGTTATACTCTTTACACTTTTCGTGCTACGTGATGATTATCAACCAGCCTTGTTGTTTGTTAGGAAATACATTTTTATTATCCTGTTAAGTTTTGTCATTGTGTTTTTTGGTTTACGAAAATTTAGAAATACCCCTAGTACAGCAAGGCGGGCTATGATCCTTGCTTTTTTGTTGCTGTTCTTTGGTGGTTTATATGCCATAGGTTGGCATTTTAAGATGTACGATTATATGCAGGCTTACAATGTATTTAATAACCTAAACAAAATTGAAATTCACGAATTGCCACTTACACAAAACGAACGCATTCAGCCCTTACGTAATATTTTCTCCATGGCTAACGAAAGCGTTGGTGAGACCAAGGATGTATCGTTGGCACACCTGGTAAGGATAGACAATGAGAATAAATGGACCATGGCCATACAACCTACCGAGAAATATGTTTGGCAAGGCATTACCGACGATACCGAAGAGGTTTTTGCCGTTTCCAGTACAACGCCCTTTCCTCGATTTTCAAACGAGAACAGAATCCCTGTGACATTTTCTATAGGCGAATCCCTAAAGTTTAGCAGAAACACCTATAATGCCGTTGTACAACGATTTAATATACTACAATTGTTTACTATGGAACCCAGCGATACCTTTTATATGAAAAATGATAGCGGACACTGGGTACAAGTCGTTAGCCTGATAAAATGGAAAGGTTTTCTATTTCCCTATCCAACCTTTGGAGGTGTTATGGTAATTGACAGTGGAAAGCACACTTTTAAAGATTATATAGAACGCATACTCATAGGAAAAGGCACGTACATAAGCCCTGAAAACATAAAAAACTATCCGTACTTAACCCGTCAAAATACATTGGCCGAAAAAGTATCGCGGTTACAGGCCGAATCCCTAAAGTTCCTGGGAGGTTTTAGTGATCCCTTACCTTGGAATATGGAAACAGCTGTTAAGATTCCCATATTGCCCGACGACCAAAACCAACAACCTTTTGTAACCGATTTCGATTTCTCCGATACCGATGTAGATGCCTACAGTGGATTATACCATTGGTTTGGTCTGGAGCCGGTAGGCGATGAGCGTACCAGTTTAACTTTTAGTGTATTTATTCCCGCCGATGGTACTAATAGCTTGTATTATTACGACCATGCAGCAAAAAAGCAGGGCTATGCCGGTGTTTCTGCCATGCCATTAAAGGTTATCGAATCCCGTAAAGAATTTGACTGGTCGGTAAACAAACCCGTAGAATTTAGACCTTATATAAAGGATATAGCAGGCCGTAAACGTATGTTCTTTCTAGGAACGATCTCTGCGATTCGTGATGGCTCCGATAACTTTGATGGTTCGGCAACACCCGATCTCGCTCTCATAGACAGCGAATATCGCGATGTAGTATGGATTGATGTAAAACACCCGAGTAACTGGGACAAGACCGTATACGACCAATTAAACGAAGCCTGGAGAGCCAGTGAAGGAATTGACCATTACTATATAGAAACAACCAAGCATATTGATTTGGCCATTCAAAAAAGTGATTCCATACAAGTACTTACTGAAACTGATGAAAAAACCAAAGCCATTGAACGCCTACAACGGCAATTGGATTCTTTAAAGGCCAGTGAATGATGATTCTGCATGTGTATGTAGGTTGTATTAATTAATCAGCTAACACTAATAATATAGATCATGACCAACAGAATAGAAACCTATATAGTTGACTCTTTTACAGACAAGCCTTTTAAAGGAAATCCAGCAGGTGTTTGTATTTTGAATCAAACATTGTTGGATGAACAAATGCAATTAATCGCAAGGGAATTAGGCCTTTCAGAAACTGCTTTTATAACTCAAAATAAAGAATCAAATAAATATTCTATAAGATTTTTTTCTCCGAAAATGGAAATTCCTCTTTGTGGACATGCAACATTAGCAGCGTCTAAAGTACTTTTTGAAATCTTCCCTAAAATGGAAAAAATTCATTTTAAAAATATTCAGGACTTAGATTTAAGTATTAAAAAGTATGGCGATACAATAGAAATGGAATTTCCTGTTTACGATACAGTTCCGCAAAATACTCCTAAAGAATTACTGAAAGCTCTAGGAATAAAACAAATAGTTAATAGTGAGTTTAATAAGGAAGCAAAAATCTTACTTCTAGAAATTGAAAGTAGTGAACTACTAGAAAATTTATCCCCTGATTATGAAAAACTAAAACGCTCACATAACTTGATAAACGGAGTGCTAGTAACCGCAATCTCAAAAAGAGATGGCTATGACTTTGAATCAAGATACTTTTGGCCTTGGAGCGGGACAAATGAGGATCCAGTAACAGGAGGGACTCATACGTTCTTATCTAAATATTGGAGTATGCGCTTGAATAAAAAGAAAATGAATTCATATCAATGTTCAGAAAGAACTGGATTTATGGAAGTTGAACTAGTTAGTGATAAAAAGTTGACTATAAAAAGTGAAGCTCAGATAATATTGAAAGGAGAATTAAAAATATAAATACAGGTACTAACCACTATAGCCATCCCATTTAGATGTTTCCTTAATGAGATGCTATATCATTACTTAACCAAAAAAGCAGTAATTTAACTCTATATTGCAAACAATTAAATGCGTAACGAAGAATTTTTCTCAAAAGAACTGGTAATAGAAAACGATCTGGTGCTTTTACGACCATTAAGACCATCGGACATTGATACGATAGAAACAATCAGTTTTTCAAAAGAACTTGGTGAGTTCGGTGCTAGGGTAAAAACTAACAACGACTTATTGGAATATTTTGACTATTGTTTATCCGCAAGGGCAAACAAAGTATTATACCCTTTTATCATTTTAAAAAAAGATGATGGAAAGGCAGTTGGCATAACCATGTTTGGTAATATCGATTTTTATAATAAAAGACTGGAAATTGGGTGGACTTGGGTTGCCGAAAAATTCCAAGGAACCGGAATTAATGGGATTTGTAAAAGGCTTCTTTTGGATTATTGTTTTAATCAATTGCCATTAAGAAGAGTAGAATTTAAAGTTGATATTAAAAATATTAAATCTCAAAAAGCAATTGAAAAACTTGGAGCTATTAAAGAAGGATTGCTTAGAAACTATAGCATTCAATCTTATGGAGAAAGTACAGGAACCTATGTCTATAGTATCTTGAACGAGGAGTGGAATTAAACGCCTGTAATGATTGCAAATTGCTATGCATCATAACACGCTACCAAAGGAGTGAAACTAAAAACAATACTATAATGTTCATTATAAACTTAACCTACAAGACGGAATTGGATTGTGTTGACCAATTTTTAAATGACCATATTGAATTTCTGAATGCACAATATGAATTGGGGCACTTCCTTGCCTCTGGACGAAAAATTCCAAGAACTGGAGGAGTAATATTATCCAATGTTAAAAACAAATCAGAATTGGAAAAAATTATAAAAAGAGACCCTTTTAAAATAAATGAACTGGCAGATTACGAGTTAATAGAATTTGTTCCGAGTAAAACTAGTGAAGAGCTAAAATTTTTAATTGAAGAATAAGTATGGACACACAATCATGTATCTCAATTATATTTGACAATAAAACACTTTATCAGGAACACTAACCAATGATTTTTGAAATTTTAAGCTATAAATCGAACTATGAAATGTAAAGAAGTGGCTGTGTTCAAATTTAAAGAAGACTGCTTGGATGGTGCTATCGAATTGAATAAAAACTTAATGACTGAAATGCAAAACGCCAGTAATAAGTCATTGTTGAGTTTTGAAGTTTATCAATCTCCCAAAGACCCAACGGTATTTACTTGGTTAATCGATTGGATCGATGTCAAATCGGCAAAAGAAACGACAGATAAGTGGATGTCTTTTCCTAGTAGTTCGAAATTTTCGTCAAGTGTGGAGCAAGATATATTCTATGACTTTTTGGAAAAGAAATAAGATGTAAGCTTCACTTAAAAGTTTACTGTTTAAAGAACTCAATAGAGGAGAACGCCAATAATTCTTCTATTTTTATAACGACGATAAGTATCAAAAAAATTGTTATCTAACAAAAAGAGGTTTAAAACAGTACATTATGAAACGTCGATCATTTTTTAAAGAAGTTACTACGGGTTTAGTGGGACTAGGACTCACAACACGTTCTTTTGCTTATACAACTAAAAGTAAAACTAAAGAACCATTTAAAGTATGTGCAACCATAGATCAGGAAAAAGTGTTTTTCTATGCACAGGTAATTAATACACCTATAAAGGTCGTTCACATAGCCGATACACATTTATTTAAAGATGACGAAAGAGGGAAGCCTTACCAGGCCTATAGCCATAGAATGGCAAAAGCCTATAACCAGACAACACATTTTAAAACAGGGATAAAAACAAATCCAGAAGAAGCCTTCGAACAAGCGCTTGCATTTGCAAAAGAGGTTCAGGCAGATGTGATTACATTGGTTGGGGATATTTTTAGTTTTCCATCAGAAGCAGCCATAGAGTGGGTGACATCAAAGTTAAAGGAAACGGGTATTCCTTACATTTATACCGCTGGAAATCATGATTGGCATTATGAAGGCATGGAGGGGTCACTGGAATCGTTACGCAATACGTGGATTAATAAGCGATTGCTTCCCCTGTATCAAGGTTATAATCCATTAATGGCCGCTTACGATATTAAAGGCATCCGATTTTTAGCAATTGACAACTCTACCTATCAAATTAATAAGGAGCAATTAGCCTTTTTTAAAAAACATGCCGCTAGTGGTATGCCTTTAATTTTGTTGGTTCATATTCCAATGTATGCGCCAGGTAAAAATGTTAGTTTTGGTTGTGGAAATCCAAATTGGGGTGCAAGCACAGACCAAAATTTTGAGTTGGAAAGGCGCCCCAAATGGCCTGAAAGCGGCCATACAAAAACCACGCTTAACTTTCACAAAAGTGTTTTTAATACACCAAACTTATTAGGTGTTTTTTCAGGCCATATACATCGAAATTCTATTGAAATGATTAAAGGAAAACCCCAAATAGTATCAGATGACAATGCTAGTGGAGGTTATTTAGATATCAGCTTTTTACCTATGGAAGACAAGGATAAAAAACTAATTTTATAGCGTTCAGAACTAGGTTTCTATATTTTCAGCAGATTTCTTCATTTCAATTTGTACTCTTTAATAAACTCCTGTCGTTTTGAATGAATTTTACGATTGTATCGAGTAAACTACTTTGGTACAAGTACGTGAGGCATTTTTATTGAATTAGTTTTGATTTCGACTGGCTCAATCTAACAAAAATCATTCGAATCACATTTAAACCAGTTTGGTTCAATAAGCACTACGGGTTTTAATATCACACATTTAATTGTTTTTTCTTACATTTGTTAATGAATATTCTTTTGTAATTAGAATATTTTCTTAAACTAACCATGTTATCCAGTCTATTATGAAATATTTATTAAGTGCATGCTTAATGGTTTCTTTATCGTTTTACGGCCAAAATCCTAAGACAAAAACCATTTTAGGAGATGAGTATGCAGTCAACTACAAAAAGGAAAGCAATGAATTTGAAATTTGTAAAAAAATGGATAGCGCGTCCGAGTGTTACAAATGGATTATAGAAAATGAAGATGAATTTAGTTTTATGAAAGCGCTTGACAGTGTTACCGAAAAAGCAATAGAAACCTATAAGTTTAATTTTTTTAGCGAAGAAAAAAAGTTATCGGAACTGTCTGCTTACGATTATTCCAATATAAAAATTATAAGCAGCCCAGAGGCTTTCAATGAACTAGGGGACAATATAAAGTTAGAAATAGACAAAGCCCCAACAAGTGGGTTTCCTAAATTCACGATAAAGAAAAAAGATAATGATAATTATGTTGTTACTTCAAACAAAGACAGTATAGGTAATCTTACTAAAGAAACTGGTGATTATAAAAAAGCAATTAACTCCATGTTAATTAGCTACTTAAATACAAATAAAGCTACGCTAGGAGAAACAATTACCGCAAATGTTAAAACAGATTTTATGGAACTGTTAAAAGAATTATACAACACCTCCATTGTTAAAACAGGGAATTACGTGTATTTAACAACTAAAGAGCTAACAGACACTAATTCTACAAAGAATCTCCATAACTTTCATTATCTCATTAAGAATAAAAACATATACGTTAGAATATGTGACGTTAAAGATGAAAAAGAATGTGATGTCTATGGACCTTACAATTTGTCAGTACCAGAAAATGAATTCATCTACAGTATAATAAACCAGCATGGCAAATTTAAGGATGGAGATACAGATAACCAAGAAGCAATTAGTAAGGTCTATCACAAGCTCGTTATTAAAAAACAGGATGCGCAAACATCTGCTTTAAAAAAGGAAATGAATGATTCCATTACCAACATTTTCGAAAAAATAGAAAATGCCAAAAACACCTTTAGTGGTCAGATTGTTATTAATAAAAGAGCCAAGCTTTATCATAAGAAATTAATAAAAAGAAGAGCGTTATGGAAAGACAAGTACAGTGACCTAGAAACTCATCCAGAAACAGAGTTAATAGTAGATAGCGTAAATATTAGATTTTTTAATAACAGGGCTGATAACATTACCATTGTAGGGCGATTGAGTAACGATAAAAAGAATACAAAGGTATTTACTAATAGGATGTATAGTTTGCCTTTAAGGGAGTTTAACAATCGCTCTCAGACCTATACCCTAACCGATAAAGAAGGTAATCAGTATACTTATTATTACGATGATATTTTGGATTACCTCCCATATAAAAAGTTTAACTATGCTGTAAAGAATGCTGAAATTAAAATAGGGGACAAGGACAGTGTTAGGGTAATAGAACGCAAAATAGGCGATTACTTTACAGGAATATTCTTTTCAGACTTTCTAGGCTTAAACAGTAACAACAATAACAATTTGATCATAGCCGAAGGACGCATTCGCATTCCCTGGAACTTAAGGAATATTAGGCGGTGGACTTGGGTTGACAATATCACGGCTTATGCATCGGTCAATCTGTTTAGTGGCTTTGAAAACAGTTCCCGTAAAGTTGAGCTTGATGATATGCTAGACACTGAGGAAAGTTCAGGAACTAATAGTCAAAAGTTTAAAACTGATAATTTTAATTTGTTGGTAAATAACAATATAGATGCTGGTATATTAGTAACTCCTTTAACCTATGAATGGAAAGGTGCCTCAACCTTTATCCATTTGCGCTATGGCTTACGCTTTATAAGAACTGGTATAGAATACAATTTAAAAACCCAAGACACCATTTCGGTCAACAATACACCTACAGTACAGGAAACTCTTAAAGAACGCAAGGGATTTCAAGTGTTTTCTGTTGGACAGGAAGCCGAAATTAATTTTGAGATTAGGCCACAATCCAGTGTGGGAGCCGATGTTACCTTTGGTCTAAACTGGTTTAGGGCCAATGGCACCAATAAAAATGATCTTGGTTTTTATACAACCAACAATGCTCCTAACCTAAAACTTATGGCCAATATTTACGCATTGACCAATTCCGAGAAAAGCAATTCAGGGGTCTATTTTAGGTTTGGAGGTCATTACAACCTGGGAAGCTATAAAGTGTTCCCACAAATGATGGTTGGCTATGCCACTAACTTAAGTTCGTTTGTGAATAAACTCAAAAAAGAAAACTAACTTTAAAAACAAGGCTATGGCACAACCTAAAAAACCACCGATTATCAATTGTCACACCCATGTGTTTACAGGGGATTATGTGCCGCCATTTTTAGCAAAGACTTATCTGCCCGAGCCTTTATACCGATTATTGTCTTTACGCTTCGTTATAAGACTATTGCGGTGGTATTTCGATAAAGTTAAACCGATATTTTACAAGAACAATTACAAACAATGGAAACGTTTTTGGTACAAATGTGAAATGTTTTTTAAACGACGCTATCTTCTCTCCACTCTAAAGTTTCTAATCGAAACTTACTTAATTGTTGCTATATGTTTTTATATAGGTCTATGGCTATTTGACACAGAGAACCCCTGCATTTATCACGGCTTTAAGGCTTCAATAGTAAAAGCTTTAATTTTTATTAAAGACACTGGATTCATACTTGTTGTTGAGAGCATATACTACAAGATTATATTCTTTGTACTAATACTTATATTTTTTAAGTCTGTACGCAATGCGTTCTTCGCTATTTTAAGGTTATTTAAAGTGCTACCTGGCAAACAGTTTTCACATTTGTTTGAGCGCTATGTGCAAATCGGTTTGTTTTCAAAATATAGGGAACAAAAGGGTATTTACGATAAACTAAAAAAACAGTACCCCACAGATTCACACTTTGTAGGTTTACCAATGGACATGGAATTTATGAAAGCTGGAAATATTAAAAAGGTTTACGATTCCGATTCAAAGAAAATCATTAAAATACCCAAAGGTGAAAAGAACGATGATTTATTTGCCATTAAGCACCAAATGGAGGGGCTCTTAAAAATAAAAAAACGTACAGAAGATAAAGATCGATTCCATCCCTTTGTTTTTGCAGACCCCAGACGCATGCCTAATCCCAAATATTTCGATTATACCGTAGGTGACAATGGAGAAGTAAAACTTGTAAAGGGCTGTTTAATGCAAACCTATTTGGAAGTGCATAAGTTTGCTGGCATCAAAATATACCCTGCCTTGGGCTATTATCCTTTTAACGAAACGTTATTGCCATTATGGAAATACTGTATCCAAAAAGAGTTACCCGTTATGACACACTGTATACAGGGCACTATTTTCTACAGGGGCAAAAAGAAAAAAGCGTGGGACACCCACCCAATCTTTACGGAAGGGAAAGTAGATAAAACCAAACGCGCAACAGTTGAAATAGACAAGAAGATAGATTTTGATATCAATGCCTATTACATCCAAGAGGAGGATAAATCTTTACATTTAAACGAAGTTAAGAATATTAACTTTTGCAATAACTTCACTAATCCTTTAAACTATTTGTGCCTATTAGAAGAAGACCTTTTAGTTAAAATCATAGACAAATCCAAAGACACTAGAATAAAACATATCTTTTACGATGCTAAAGGTAATTTTAGAGGCGGATTAAGGGACTTAAAAATTTGCTTTGCCCATTTTGGAGGTGATGACCAATGGAACCGTTTTTTAGAAAGTGACCGGGATAATTATACCACGCAAATGATTCTACAGCCAGAAAAAGGGATTGATTTTTTTAATAATGCAAATGGCAAACCAAGCCTTGGCAAGCTCGCCTTTATTTGGAAATATGTAGATTGGTATACTATTATTTGCAGTATAATGCTGCAATACAATAATGTTTACGCCGATATAAGTTACATATTGCATAACAAAAACATCCTGGCCTTACTCAAACACACTTTAACCTATAAAAAGCTAAAGAAGAAAATATTGTATGGCTCCGATTTCTACGTGGTTAGAAACCATAAAAGTGACAAGGCCATCTTGGCAGATATGCGAGCAGGCTTAACAGAGGAAGAATTCGACCAAATAGCCCGTTATAATCCTCGTAAATATTTAAACTTGGGAGATTTTGTTCCTAACTAAGACTATTTTTAAAACATAATCTAATAAACATAATTATGATTATGATAGTCAAGAAAGTATAGATAGCACTAATGATGAATCTACCAACGAGGAAAGTGATTTACTAGAGAAATTCGATTCTGATTATATGGAATTAGGCCATGAAAGCCTAGCTGATATGAATATAAAAAAATGTAAATGTATAATTGGAAGATAGTTCTTTGAAAACCTTCTAAAACAACTATTACCCAACCCAATAATTCTACAAAAACATAAGATCAAAGTGCCCATTTTAAGGGCGTTTGTTATTTTTGAATACTACTGTAATCTAAACCAAATACTATCTATGGTTGTAAAACAGATTACAGGCACCATGCTGTAACATCAAATAACATGAAGCGACTTATAAATAAAAGTTTGTTATGGCTGGCTATATGGGATTTGGAATGCAATATTGGTTATATAAAAAACGACCAAGAAAGACTTTTGCCAAAAGAAAAAGGATTCAATCATTTTCTTCTCTTGACAAGTATTCTAGGGCTTTTAAAGTTAGACCCCATATAAAAGAAAATGAACCATTAGTTGGAGCAATAAGTTTATTATTGGCTATGGTATTATTATTTTTTGCAACATTTTGTAGCGGACAATTTGTAGACTATTCAAAAGCACATTACGACAAACAAGCAAAAAGTATGGGTTTGGCAAATGACAAAGCATTTAACTTTTTAATAAATTCAGGAAAAAGTAGGTTGTTGTCTAACGATATCAGCGGAGCTTATTCAGAGTTTAATCTGGCTTACAAATTAAAACCAGATAGCTATGAATTACATGAGTTGTTGGTTGAGACCTTAAGCATTCTCTGTGCTAAAAATATTGCCTACTGCGTTAAAATGGATCATTATTTAAAAACCATGCCTAACGGTTGTTTGCCCTGATAAAATCAGTAATTAAATAAGTGATTAGCTTACCAACCTGAGTGGCTGTTCTTTTGGTTGGAGCTGCCTCACAAATATGTAAATAACTGGCATTGGCATGTGATGCAAAATATGAGACAAATGCTCTGGCCTGATTAGCCGTAAAACCGCTTGGTGTCATGGCACTACTAGGTATGTTTTCAATAGCGTCACAGTCTATTTCAATACCATATGGTTCTTCTTCTATATGTTTTAGGGCACTTTTTAATGCATCTTTATAATGAACGTCGTGCCGTATTTTTAAAGCCTCAAACGTATTGTAATCGATAGCCTTTAATTTTTTGATGGTCTTAAAAAGCGTATCAGAAGTGTAATTTTCATGCAAGCCAAACACAAAATAGTTTTTTAAAAAGCCTTCAGCAAAAGCATATGAAAAACCATTACCACTATGCCTGCCTTCTTCTGCTCTAAAATCGGAATGCGCATCGAAGTTAATTGCGTTAATGGGTTTATTAAGAGCAAGACTCATGCCTTTTATATTGCCATAGGCATTATTGTGGCCGCCTCCAACGACAATGGGCACTTTCCCTGCCAGAACAATTTGGTGAATGCAATGGGTTACATGTGTATCTATTATTTCGACCAATTTTCTAGCCTTTGTTAAACTTTTTTTCTTGGATTGATCCCAATTTGATATTTCCATTAGCTCTTTAGAAAAATCCAAATGTCCTAATATAAGTACTTTTTTAGCCTTGGTTAAAGCATTACTTTGTATATTTAAAAGTGCATTTAAAGTGGCATCCCAAGCATTTCGCGCCCCTGTTTTTCCTTGGTTGGCATAAACACCAATGTCCTCTGGCACACCAATAATAACATAGGTAACATCCAAACTTATAAGTTGTTCGTATATATTTGAAATGCTGGTAAGCACTTGAACATGTTCACCGAATTTGGATTCACCAGAGCGTTTGTTTAATAATTTATTTCGTGTAATATTGTTAAATAAAACTAGTTTATCCATTGCCTTAGTAAATAATTTGAGATTAAAAATACATCATTATTTATTTTGAGCATTATAAAAAGTAAAGTATTAAAGTTTAGAAGAAATTTAATTTTTTAAGTACGTTAAAAACAAGTGATTATGGAAAACAACAAGAGTAACATCGGATTAAAAGTAGCCTTAGGGATTGCTGTGGTTTTGTTTCTAGGAACAGGGTTTTATACCATGAGCCTTTACAATAAAAGTAAAGAAGAAAAGAAAGAGCTTACAGAGCAAAAACAATTGGTTATGAACGACCTAAACGCTATGGCCAAACAGTACGATGAAGCCATAAGTGAAAACGACATTGCCAACCAGAACTTAATAGAAGCCAGAGCGAGGATACAAGGATTGATCGATTCCTTAAAAATATCGGAGACAAATGTTAAAAGTTTGTGGCGATACAAACAAAAGTATTCAGCATTACAAAAAGAAATGGACGTTTTATTAGCCCAAAACGACTCTTTAAAAGTTGCTAATTCCTATTTAGCAACATCATTGGACAGCACAAGAGTACGTTTGGAAGAGCGTACTTTATTTACAGATTCTTTACTGGTACAAAATACGGCGTTGGCTGAAGTTGTTGAAAATGCAGCCGTATTATCTACAGTTGGCTTAAAAGGATTTGGTGTAATTGAAAGAACCTCTGGAAAATTAATACCAACAGAAAGAGCCAGTCGTACAGATAAAATTAGAGTTTGTTTTACAGTTGCAAAAAATGCATTAGTTCAAGCGGGTGATCAAGAGCTTTATGTACAGGTAATTGATCCTAAAAACAACACATTGGGATTAAACGAACAAGTGCAGTTTGATGAAAAAACACTGAATTATAGCATTATTAGCAAATTTAATTACGAAAATGTAAATCTTAATATTTGTGAATTTGTAACCTCAAAAGGCGATAGTAAATTTGAAAAAGGAAGATATGTTGTTAACATTTTTAACGAAAAAGACCTTGTGTCAACATCCGAATTTACCTTGAAGTAATATTTAAATATATGTATATACAACAAAATGCTGCAAGCTATTACTTGCAGCATTTTTTATTATAAATTTTTTTTAGATATTTTTATTGTTAATAAATCGTTAAATTGTATATTGCACAGGTTTCTTTGAAAAATGAAAAGAAATTACAACGATTAATAGCTAACCAACCAACTAAAAAAACAGGTAATTTTTATTACCTGTTTTTTTTATATCTCGGGTTGAGCTGTTATTATTTAAGGCTTCCTACCATATCTTCGGGTTTCACCCAAGCATCGTATTCTTCAGCACTAACATATCCTAAATTAATAGCTTCTTCCTTAAGTGTTGTACCATTTTTATGGGCTGTATTGGCAATTTCGGCTGCTTTATAATACCCAATTTTAGTATTTAAAGCCGTTACCAACATTAAGGAATTATTTAAAAGCTTCGTTATAACCTCGTGGTTAGGCTCAATACCGATAGCACAGTTTACATCAAAGCTAACACAAGCATCACCAATTAATTGCGCAGATTGTAAAACATTTGCAGCCATTACAGGTTTAAATACATTTAGTTCGTAATGTCCTTGCATACCTCCAACACTTACAGCAACATCATTACCCATAACTTGTGCACAAACCATAGTTAGAGCCTCACATTGCGTTGGATTTACCTTTCCTGGCATGATTGAACTACCTGGTTCGTTTGCAGGAATAATAATTTCACCTATCCCACTACGAGGTCCCGATGCCATTAAACGAATGTCGTTTGCTATTTTATTTAATGAAACAGCAAGCTGTTTTAAAGCTCCATGGGTTTCTACTAAGGCGTCGTGGGCAGCTAAAGCTTCAAACTTATTAGGAGCCGTCACAAATGGAAGCGCCGTAAATTTCGCAATATATTCAGCTACGCGCTTACTATAGCCCTTAGGGGTATTTAAGCCGGTTCCTACCGCTGTGCCACCCAAAGCGAGTTCACTTAAATGGGGTAAAGTATTCTCTAAAGCTTTTAAGCCATGATCCAGTTGAGCGACATATCCAGAAAGCTCTTGCCCTAAGGTTAGGGGAGTAGCATCCATTAAATGGGTACGTCCGATTTTAACAACGTTATTAAAGGCTTCCGATTTTTTCTTTAAGGTGTTTCGTAATTGTTTGACGCCTGGAATAGTAGTCTCTACAATCTTCTTATAAGCAGCGATATGCATTCCTGTAGGGAAGGTATCATTAGACGATTGCGATTTGTTTACATCGTCGTTTGGCTGGATGGTTCTTTCGCCTTCACCAATAATTTTACCAGCTATTTGATGGGCTCTGTTAGCAATAACTTCATTAACATTCATGTTGCTTTGTGTTCCCGAACCTGTTTGCCAAATAACCAATGGAAACTGGTTATCGTGCTTACCTTCTAAAATTTCATCACATACCTGAGCAATTAAATCACGCTTTTCAATAGGAAGGACACCAAGTTCACAGTTGGTAAATGCCGCAGCTTTTTTTAAATACGCAAAGCCATAAACTATTTCCAAAGGCATAGAAGCCGCTGGACCTATTTTAAAATTATTTCTTGAACGCTCGGTTTGCGCTCCCCAAAGTTTATCGGCAGGTACTTTCACCTCGCCCATAGTATCTTTTTCTATTCTGAAATCCATGATAATTATGATTTATTTTAAGTCACAAAGTTAACTGTTTTGTGTGTTTTTTATGAGTATTAAATAGAGATTTTAAAAGAAATTTCAACATTTGTATAAGACCCGAAATTGGAGTAACTTTGATACAAGTTGGAATCAGAATACTCTGATAGAATAGTTTAAAAAATTAATAAAAACAAATAATCATGGCAGCAATTAGATTAGGAGACGTAGCCCCGAATTTCACAGCAATGTCCACCGAAGGAGAAATTAATTTTCACGACTGGCTAGGTGATGGTTGGGGTGTGTTATTCTCACATCCGGCCGATTACACTCCAGTTTGCACAACCGAATTGGGCACAGTAGCAAAATACAAAGCAGAATTCGATAAACGCAATGTAAAAGTTGTAGCATTAAGTGTTGATGGTTTAGAATCACATCATGGTTGGGTTAACGATATTAACGAAACACAGAATACAACCGTTAATTTTCCAATTATAGCTGATGAGGACAGAAAGGTGTCAGAGCTTTACGATATGATTCATCCAAATGCAGATAGTAATGCAACCGTAAGATCCGTTTTTGTTATTGGTGACGATAAAAAAGTAAAACTAACAATTACCTATCCAGCATCAACAGGAAGAAATTTTGATGAATTGTTGCGAGTTATCGATTCGCTTCAATTAACAGCATACCATAAAGTTGCAACGCCTGCTAATTGGAATAATGGAGACGAATGCGTTGTGGTTCCAGCAGTTACGAATGAAGAAATCCCTGCGCTTTTTCCAAAGGGCTATAAAGAAATCAAACCTTATTTACGCATGACGCCACAGCCTAACTTAAATTAGTAAAACCTATTAATAAATCTTAGTTTTTGTATTGTAAAAGAGAATGCTTTACATTATCTTTGCAAAAGATTTTTAAAAGACACTTACAATTATGTTCGAATTTGACCAGTACTTAGGATTTTTAGCTTTCTTAACCATTCTTACCATTGGTTTTTGGTTAATGATATTTTTGTTAACATTTGTAATTCCTTATTGGATTGGAGGTTCTTTAATCGAAAGAATTAAAGAAATAAGAGCTGAAAAAAAGGCGAAACGAGAAGCATAAGAACAGATACAGTTTATAATATAAATGAAGGAAGCTATTTTAGCTTCCTTTTTTTGTTATATCTTTTCTGATTATTTAGTAAATCAAACTAACATATAACACTTTGCAATTAAACAAACAACGCATCTATAAGTTCGCAAAAGGAAAGAACGTATTGGTTCTATTCGTTGTAACAAATAGTGTTTATGCAATCATGCTATTGCATACAATACCCCGAGTCATGCAATTTTCTAACGGAATGAAATTATTGGATATGATGCCTAGCGGCTATACACCGGAGTATGTTAGCAAACTCTTTGCAACTCTAGGCCATGAAGGTAGAAGGTTATATTTATGGAATCAAATTCCAATCGACATGGTTTATCCTTTTTTATTTGGTATTTGTTATTCATTACTACTAATATATTTTTTTAAAAAGATAAATCGACTGAATTCCAAAATATTATATTTAGGCATACTTCCTATTATTGCTGGCATAGCCGATTATACAGAGAATTTTGGCATTATTACAATGTTAAATACAACTCCCGAGAATATACAGACCATTGCACAGTTAACAAATGTGTTTACACTTATAAAAAGCATTGCTTCAACTATTTATTTTGTTATATTATTGGTAACAATCATAGTCTTACTGGCTAAAAAAATGAAAAAACGGATCTCCAAATAAAATTGACTTATGACCATTGAACCCTTATTGGAATATATAAGAAACTATATCGATTTGTCAATCGAAGAGGAAGACATATTGGCTTCTAAAGTTGTTTTAAGAAAATATCTCAAAGGACAGTATATTGTGCAACAAGGCGATATATGCCAGTATGAATGTTTTGTGTTATCGGGTTGCACAAAAACTTTTTATGTAGATGAAGAAGGGCAGGAGCACATTGTTATGTTTTCAATAGAAGATTGGTGGACATCCGACATGGGGAGTTTTATTACGCAAACACCTGCTGATTTTAATATACAGTGTTTGGAAAACACCGAACTTGTCTTATTTCCCTACAATGAAATAGAATCACTATATAAAGAAATCCCAAAGCTAGAGCGTTTTTTTAGACAAATAATAGAGAAAGCCTTTGTTGCTTCCCAAAAACGCCTAGTCAGAAGTTTTAGCCTTTCTGCCAAAGAACAATACCTTTACTTTAGAGAGCAATACCCACAAATTGAACAACGCATTCCTCAATATATGGTAGCTTCGTATCTTGGCATTACCAAAGAGTTCTTAAGTAAAATTAAGAGCCAGCTTACTTTTAATCAAAAATAATGTTAATCTAGTTTAACATTATTTTATAATCTAGTTTATTTTCTTACCAAAATTTGTTCAAGATATTTGTACTGTAATTTCAATAAAGAAAACGTATAAAAACAAACACATGAAAAACGCAATTAAAAAATTAGTTATCGCAACAATTGTTGCTTTTGTAACTTTCTCTTTCACTACTATTGATGGAGAAAAAAAAGAAATTAAAATTGAAAATAGTAAAGTAGTCTGGAAAGGTTATAAAGTTACCGGATCGCACGAAGGTACTATAGCAATAAAATCTGGCTTTTTAACCTTTGATAATGAAACCTTAACCGGTGGTGAGTTTGTTATTGACATGACATCAATTAACACTACGGATATGCAAGGGGAGTATAAAGGAAAACTGGATGGTCACTTAAAGTCGGATGATTTCTTTGGTGTTGCCAACCATCCAACAGCAAAATTAGTATTTACCAAGGTTAAGGCTACTAGTAAAAATGCCTATAATGTTAAGGGTGATTTAACGATAAAAGGAAAAACACATCCTGTAACATTTAATATGTCTGTTTACGGAAACAAAGCAACAGCTTCATTAAAAATCGATCGCACCAAGTATGGCATTGAATATAAATCGGCTAGTTTTTTTGAGAGTTTAAAAGACAAAGCTATTTATGACGAGTTTGATATTGTATCAGATTTGCAATTTTAGCCATAGAAAAATGATAGCATATAAATGAGGTCTGAAAAGTGTCATCCTGAATGACAAAACAAATCACTTTTCAGACCTTCATTTTTTTATTATAATTCATGTACGAGTGTAGAACATGTAACTGTTTTCGAAATAATTTTTAAATCGAATAATTGTTGCTGGGCACTTTTAAGGGTGTCTTCGGTAATCAACTCTTGGGACCATTCCGTTAATGACAACCATTCCCTAACATCTTCTAACTGCTGGTCATAAGTATTTGCTATAATTGTGTCTATGTTGGGTATAGACTTAAACTGGATAGTCGCTTGGTTAATAACCTTCAAGATAGTTTTTAATTCAGGCGTACAACTTTCAATAATATCTTTTCTTGCAGCAATTACAAAACAGGGCCATGGTGACGGACAATTCCCTATTCGTCTAAAAACCACCTTATCGACCAAAGGCTTAGTCATAAATTTTTCCCATAAAAAGTAATCTGCTTTAGCAGAAGTAAGTGCAGCAACAGCCCCGTCCAGATCGTTTATAACTTCAAATTTAAGATCGTTTTTTAAATCCCAATCGTGATTTTTAGCATTTATATAGCTCATTAAATGCGATCCTGAACCATAACGGCTAATGGCTGCTTTGGTGCCTTTTAAATCTGAAACTTCCTTATATAAAGAATTATTCGAAACATGAACCCCCCAGTTAAGGGGCGTTTGAACATAAGTCTGAATAATTTTTGATTGATTTCCATCAATAATAGCTTTAATAATACCTTCTGTTAGTATAACAGCTACATCAATTTTTTTTTCTTTTAGGGCATTACACATAGCACCTGTACCACTTGGAAAATCATGCCAGCTCAAATCGACGCCCTCTTTTTTATAGAGATCATCTTGTAGTGTTAAATGCCAGGCTAAATTAAAATGTTCTGGTACACCTCCAATATTAATCTGTTTCATACGTCTAAATTTTAATTACAACCGGTCTAACGTATATACAATAAGATCGTCTATGACTTTTTCCGATTGCCTACTAAATGTACCATTTGTTCGGTTTGCTAGAATCGCATTTAAGGACACAGCCCGGTGCCCTAATAGCTTAGCCAACCCATAAATGGCAGATGTTTCCATTTCCATGTTCGTGATTCGAAGACCTTCTATATTAAAAGTTTCAAACTTTGTATTCAATTCCGGGTCTTGTAGAGCTAACCGCAATATGCGTCCTTGAGGGCCATAAAAACCACTTGATGTAACAGTGATACCTTTATAAATAGTGAAACTATCAAATTTATCCTTTAAAGTGTCATTTGCCTTTATAAATAAGGGAGTAGCCTTGTTTCTTTGCCAGCTTGTATGTTGAACAAAAGCCTTTTTGAGTTTGTTTTGACATTGGGAAACAATATTATAAGCATGTAACATGCCCGTTGTATCTAAACCATAAGTACTTAAAAGAAACGAGTTAACAGGAATCTCTTTTTGAATGGCACCAGAAGTACCAATTCGTATAATATCCAGACGTGTTAAATTCTTTTTAATCTCTCTTGTTGCGAAATCAATATTTACCAATGCATCGAGTTCGTTTAAAACAATATCAATGTTATCCACCCCAATTCCGGTAGATATTACAGAAATACGTTTACCTTGATAAATGCCTGTTTGGGTTTTAAACTCTCGTTTTTGAATTGTAAACTCGATTGCATCAAAATGTTTTGTTATTTTGTCTACTCGATTTTGGTCACCTACAAGTAGAACAGTTGTAGCTACATGCTCTGGTTTTAAATTTAAGTGATAGATGCTTCCATCAGGATTTAAAATAAGTTCAGACTGTTTAATCAACATCTATGGGCTGTTTTACTAATTTGTTAAGAGGCTTACTAAACCTAAAATCCCTTTTCTTTACACCGCCAAAAAACATGTTATCAGCAATATTATTATAAAAACTATGATGCCCCAGTAGTGCTTCATGACCAGACCTGTTTAAGTTTAGACGTTCTTCGTTTTCTGTAAAGAAAAAACTTAAATTATCAATAATTCTGGCTAGCTGAAGATCACCAAAGCCATAATAGCCTTGATAGTTAATAGCATAACCTAATAAATGATGCTTTGATTTTATTGGGTGATCGCGCACTAGTTTTAAAATATTCTCTTCCAAAGTAGTCAAACCACTTTTGCTATCTGGAAACCGTTTTAGGTGTGCTTTTAAACAGTTGCTTAAATATTTAAAGGATGATGCTGTTACTATATAGGGCTTAAGTAAATTATGGTCTTTTCCGCAATAAATTCTCCAAATAGTTTTTGCTAAATCAATATCCTCTCTCTTAAGTTTTGTTCTTTCTTTATAATGAGTTGTTAACTGCTTTGGAGTAAGTTCAGACAGGCCTTTTAAATTCTTGCTTTCTTCAATTCTACCACTGCATATCAAATATATAGGATGCTCTATCTTTTTTTCGTTTAGAAGATTTATAACAGCGATCATATTTATATGGCAAAACAAATCGTATTCAAACCAAAGGTTAATTTCGGTAAACATCTCTGGATGATTCAGCTTATCTATTTCCCGTAAAATTTTTTTGTAATCCAGATCGATCTCATAAAAGTCCTTAAAAAAAGAAGACCTTAGGGATAAAAAGTCTTTAGAATATATCGATTCTAATGTAGGCCCCTCACATAACATTTCTTCCCAAGTAAGTTTTTCACCAACAATACCTAAATCGTTTAGGTAATTGGTTAGAACTGTCCCATTGGTAATATGCAATGCATGTGTGTCCATAATTTAACCTCCAACACGCTTAACCTTAAAGCCTTTGTCTTTTAATATTTGCATGATCTTATCGCGATAATCACCTTGAATGATAATTTTATCGTCCTTAAAACTCCCACCAACACTTAATCGTATTTTGATATCTTTAGCCAAAGCCTTAAAATCTTCGGTGGCTCCAGTGTAACCTTCAAGTATGGTGATAGGTTTTCCCTTTCGCTTTTCATATTTACAAATTATGGGGTCGTCTTGTATCCATAAATTATCGGCTTCTTGCTGTTCTTTTTCCGAGTCATCAGACACATGATCTGGAAATAAATGCTTAAGTTGATCTTGTAAATCCATAATACTACTTTTTTACCAGTCCTAACTCGACAAGGCGTTCATTTAAAAATTCTCCAGCCGTAATGTCCTCAAACTGTTTCGGGTTATCGTTATTTATGCAAACCTTTAAAACATCTAATTTCATATCGCTAATGGGGTGCATAAAGAATGGAATAGAATAGCGTGATGTGCTCCATAATTCTTTTGGAGGGTTTACAACACGGTGAATAGTAGATTTTAATTTATTGTTAGTGTGCCTGGAAAGCATATCGCCAACATTAATCATTAGTTCGTCTGGTTCTGCAATGGCATCGATCCATTCGCCTTGATGGTTTTGCACTTGCAGGCCTTTCCCTTGCGCTCCCATTAACAAGGTTATTAAATTAATATCACCGTGAGCCGCAGCCCTAACGGCTCCGTCAGGTTCCTTAGCAATAGGTGGGTAATGTATGGGACGTAAAATCGAGTTGCCATTGTGTATGTAAGAATCAAAATAGGTTTCTTCCAACCCTAAGTGCAATGCTAAAGCACGCAAAACAAATTTTGCAGTTTTTTCAAGCATTTTATAGGCTTGCTTTCCCGTACTATTGAAATTGGGAAGCTCTTTAACAATTACATTGTCGGGATATTCGGTAGCAAGTACGGAATCATCTTCAACATACTGCCCAAAGTGCCAAAATTCTTTTAAATCACCTTCCTTCTTTCCTTTTGCGCTTTCTTTTCCAAAAGAAACATAACCGCGTTGTCCTCCTATACCGGGTATCTCATACTTCTGTTTTATTTCTAAAGGGAGATCAAAAAAACGTTTGACTTCTTCGTACAGGTTATTTACTAGGTCTTGGTCTAAGAAATGCCCTTTAAGGGCAACAAAACCTATTGTTTCGTAAGCCTTTCCAATGGCGTTTACAAAGTTTTGTTTTCTGGTAGCGTCTTTAGAAGTGAAATCTTTTAAATCTACACTTGGTATGGTATACATCGGGATAATTTTATGAAATAGTCGTGTTACAAAGATACAAAACATCACCTAGTTTAACTGCTTCTATTTTAGGTAAATTTTATAGGCTTATTAGCTTTTTATGGTATATTTGATTAAGTCAAATATTAAAATTTATGAGTCAAACATCCTCATCAACTCGTATGCAATACAATATTAAAAATCTAGAAACTAACACATTAATTATGCTCTACAAGAACATGGTTAAGCCTAGGTTAATAGAGGAAAAAATGCTCATTCTGTTACGTCAGGGAAAAATAAGTAAATGGTTTTCGGGCATAGGGCAGGAGGCCATTGCTATTGGTGTAACAATGGCTATGAACAAGGACGAATATATTTTACCGATGCACCGTAATTTGGGTGTGTTTACCAGTAGAGGGATTCCACTACATAGACTGTTTGCGCAATGGCAAGGGAAAGCATCAGGTTTTACAAAAGGCAGGGACCGTTCTTTTCATTTTGGAACTCGAGAATATAAGATTGTAGGCATGATTTCGCATTTGGGTCCGCAACTAGGGGTTGCAGATGGTATTGCCCTAGCGTCGAAATTAAAAAAGGAACATAAGGTTACGGCTGTATTTACTGGAGAAGGAGGGACGAGCGAAGGTGATTTTCATGAAGCACTCAACGTTGCTTCCGTATGGCAATTGCCAGTTCTATTTTGTGTCGAGAATAATGGTTATGGACTTTCAACGCCAACTAGCGAACAATACAATTGTAAGGATATAGCAGATCGCGGATTGGGGTATGGAATGGAGTCTCATATTATCGATGGCAACAACATTTTGGAAGTTTACAGTAAGGTTAAAAAATTAACCGAAAGTATGAGGGTCAACCCGAGACCTGTATTACTCGAATTTAAAACCTTTAGAATGCGGGGGCATGAAGAAGCTAGTGGTACTAAATACGTACCACAGGATTTAATGGACTTATGGGCAAAGAAAGATCCTGTTATTAATTTCCAGTTATTTTTAAAGGAAAATGGCCTTTTAACCGATGAAGAGGAAGCCGATATCAAACAAAATATTACTAACGAAATTAATTTGCATTTAACACAAGCCTTTGAAGAAGATGATATCGCACCAGATGGAAGTATTGAATTAAATGATGTTTACAAAGACTTTGAATACGAAAACATTACCCCCTCAAGCGATTCTAAAGACATGCGTTTTGTAGATGCCATTTCCGAAGGTTTAAAACAAAGTATGGAACGTCATGACACCCTAGTGATTATGGGACAGGACATAGCCGAATACGGTGGTGTGTTTAAAATTACTGAGGGCTTTATTGAGCTGTTTGGAAAAGAGCGCATACGAAACACCCCTATATGTGAATCGGCCATAGTAGAAGTGGGTATGGGATTGTCTATAGCAGGGATAAAAAGTGTTGTAGAAATGCAATTTGCCGATTTTGTAAGCTCTGGATTTAACCCTGTAGTCAATTATTTAGCAAAATCACATTACAGGTGGGAACAATCAGCAGATGTTGTCTTAAGGATGCCTTGTGGTGGGGGTGTAGCTGCAGGCCCTTTTCATTCGCAAACTAATGAAGCCTGGTTTACTAAAACACCCGGTTTAAAAGTTGTCTACCCTGCATTTTCGTATGATGCCAAAGGTTTACTGGCTACAGCTATCAACGACCCTAATCCTGTACTTTTCTTTGAACATAAAGGATTGTACAGAAGCATTCGGCAAGAAGTCCCAAGCGATTACTACACGTTGCCCTTTGGCAAAGCGTCGCTCATAAAAACTGGAACAGAAATAACCATTATAAGCTATGGTTCTGGAGTACACTGGGCTTTGGAGGTTTTGGAAAAAAACACAACCATTCAAGCCGACCTTATCGATTTGAGGACCTTACAGCCATTAGACACACAAACCATCTATGATTCCGTAAAGAAAACGGGAAAAGCAATTATTTTACAAGAAGATTCTCTTTTTGGAGGTATAGCAAGTGATGTTTCGGCCTTGATTGTGGAGCATTGCTTTGAATATTTAGATGCTCCGGTAAGACGTGTTGCAAGTATGGAAACCCCCATTCCGTTTGCTAAACAATTAGAAGCTCAATACTTGGCAAAAGATAGATTTGAAACAGCTCTGCTAGCTCTCATTGCATACTAAAGAAAAATACAGCTAATAAGCATACCTAATCTCTGATTTTGGATCACTTTTATTTCAGTTTATAGAACTGCCGAAAATAAAATGTTTTGTTATTTTACTTCAGCTTCAGACAAAATAAAGGGGTAAGCAGCCCTGACTCTTTCTAATTCAATTTTCGATAGATTATTAGGGGATTTTTTAAGTACGTTCTTGCAAAATGTATTTCTAAGCTCTAAATAGGCCTTGGTTAACGCATCTTGTACTTCAACAAATTTTTGATAAGAAGTTTGTCTGCTACTTTGCAAAGAAATTACTGCCTTATTAGGGTTAGAAGAACTTTCGGGAGACCTTTCGCCGTTGCAATATTCACAACTTCCATCACCATTATTATCGATAAACACTTTTACGATTTCTTTTAATTCCGTAGTAGTAATCAATTCATTTTCAACCATAATCTCATCATTGTCATTAATGAGAATACGTAAAATGTCACGCTCGTTTATTGATGTTTCACAAATTGTACCTGGCGGACATTCCTTTGGAAGTTTTCTGTTAATTCCTGCGTCTGTAGAAATAGTAGCAGTAACCAGAAAGAAAATGAGTAATAAAAATGCAATATCCGCCATGGAACCTGCATTTACTTCGGGCATTAATTTTGGACGTTTCATGTGTTTATTATTATTGTTATCCAATGTCCACATGCAACCTTTAGATATTAAAATAATTGTTCTTTGATGAGTTTAAAGATTAATTTAATCATACTGGTTTCATTTTACAATGGATCTATTTGTTAATGTAAGCTATATACCACAAAAACAATACCATAAACCACTTCAAAGATTAATGCGCATAGCGTTTGCTTCCTTTCCCAACAACATCGTTCATAGACTTAAAAGAAATGTTACGCCCATTAAACAACACGTTTCCATGCGTTACAGAGTCCAAATGTTTGTATGCTTTAATTAGTGTTTTCATTGTCTTATAAATATGTAATGTACTTAATTTAAGAAGACGCTACTTATCTGTAGCGCCTTTTATTGTTCCAACTGTAACTTTTAGTATTGCTTAAAGTGTTTGAAATCTGATTGTTGTTTAATGTTCTCATGGTTTTTATATTTTATTTGTTATACTTAGTTGACGACCTAAAAACCATTTTGTTACAGTACTATGCATAACACAATAGTAAATTAACATATTTTAACTATTTTTAAGGTATGAAGCCGAGGTAATTCAACTGAATTTTTGACTGAATTGTTTGTTAGGAATGGTTTTTGCTTAAGACCAATTGAGTTAGATAAATTGATATTTCAGTTATCTTACATATAAATGAAGTATGAATATGACATGTGCACAATTAAAATGAAACTGATAAAATTATATTTTCTATTTTTTTGTTTCTTGATTTTTTCATTATCAGCTTTTTCACAAATTGATAATCAAAAAAAATCAATAAGTATTCCTGCTGTAAAAAGCGAAAAAGACTCTGCAAGTATTACTGCATTAAAGCCAATATCACCATTTGATAACAAAAGTCAGGCTAACGGATTAAATGCTCCCAAATTGTCTACAAATATAGAGATCCCTAAAAAGGAGTTTTCCATGTTTGGTGAGAAATTCGGTAATCCAGGTGAACTATATACAAAACAAGTGAATAAAAATTTGGCAAATGTAAAATTGTCTCCCGAAGAGGTAGAACAATTAAATGGCAGTAAAACAGATCAGTATTTTGGTGATTTTAAAAGCAATGCCAAATACGTAAAAGTCGTTTATCGTGACCACGGCTATGTAGATGGAGACATCATTCAAGTGTTAGTGAACGACGATGTTATTCATGCGCGAGTATTTTTATCTGGTGGCTTTAAAGGCTTTAAGCTTGATTTGCAACCAGGTTTTAATAAAATTGATTTCCTGGCTTTAAACCAAGGAGAATCTGGCCCTAACACTGCTGAATTTAAAGTGGTTGATGATACTGGCAAATTGGTTTCTTCTAACCGTTGGAACCTAGCTACCGGCGTTAAAGCAACCGTAATTATTGTAAAGGAGTAATTCTTTACATTAATTCATTACAATTTCATCAATTAATTTAAGGGTTTCCTCAGAGAAGTTTAAATTATTTAAAGCCTCTACGTTTTCTTTTAACTGTTTGGTTGAACTTGCTCCTATAAGTACCGAGGCAACTTGTGGCTGTCTTAAAATCCACGCAATTGCCATTTGCGATAGTTTTTGTCCGCGTTCCTGAGCTATAGCCGCCAAAAGTTGTACCTTTTCAATATTACTTTTTACTGTATCTACATTTAAATGTGTAAAATCCTTTGCTGCTCTTGAACTTTCGGGGACACCTTTTAAATATTTATCGGTAAGCATTCCTTGTGCCAATGGAGAAAAAGCTATGCATCCAGTACCTATTTCTTTTAAGGTGTCCAACAATCCATTTTCAACCCAACGATCAAACATAGAATAACGTGCCTGATGTAAAATAAAGGGCACTTTTAATTCCTTCAATAAACTGGCTGCTTCTTTGGTTTCTTTTGGTTGGTAATTAGATATCCCTACATATAGGGCTTTACCTTGCCTTACAATATCGGACAGAGCCACCATCGTTTCTTCCAATGGCGTACTAGGATCTGGTCTGTGATGGTAAAAAATATCAACGTATTCTAAGTTCATACGCTTTAAACTTTGATCAATACTGGCTGTCAGGTACTTTCTAGACCCCCAATTGCCATAAGGTCCCGGCCACATATCGTAACCTGCTTTACTAGCTATAAACAATTCATCCCTATAAGGTTTAAAATCTTTGTTGAATATGGTTCCAAAGTTTTCCTCGGCCGAACCATAAGGAGGTCCATAATTATTAGCCAAGTCAAAATGTGTAATCCCTAAATCGAAAGCACAACGTAGTATGTCCCTGCCATTTTGAATACTATCAACATAGCCAAAGTTATGCCAAAGCCCTAATGAAATAGCGGGTAAGAGCACTCCACTATCACCCGATCGGTTATAGCGCATTTGATGATAGCGACCTTCTAATGGTTGGTAATTCTTTATTTGCGATTTATCATTGATATCCATGATGCTGTAACTGAAAAATTTGAAAGGTAAAAATATAGCTTATTTACTAAAATTAACTTAAACTATTTAAGGTTTTTAAAATAATAGCTAAATTAGCTCCCAAATGACAAAACTTGCATCCATATTGTGCTCTTGTTTAATACTTGTGCAGAGTCTTAACATAAGTTTAGAAGATTTCTCTAAGCTGGACGTACTATTGGAATTGGCAGCATTCCATGAGGAAAACTACGGGTGTACTTTTTTAGATTTTTTAGAAGAAAATTATGGTGACGAAGAGTGTTCGCATACCGACAATCACCATGATCATGATGATTTACCTTTTAAGCACGACCATAAATCCTGTCAGCACTTAGCAATTAACTTTACGATTAATTCTGCCAATTTTGAAATTGGTTACGAGGCGTTTATAGAAATTCCCTGTAACTTTTTTTATAAAGACTCCTATTCGTTATTCGAGCACCCACCTATTTTTCAGCCTCCCCGAGCTTAATTCAATCACACATCGCTTCATTTCAGACAAAGACTGAATTGTTGCACACATTCTAAATTTTACAATTAATACCGGTTAATTAACGGTGAATTTTCGACTAAAAAACTTCTCGGTACAAAATTCTCCCAGAATTTTTTACTTAAAGTGATATCTCGAGACTTAAACAAGATTCACACTGATTAGATAGAATTTAGATGTGTAAAAAAGACACATTTTTTAATTGAATTAAAAACTTAAATTAATGATTAATAAACTTATTGAGTTTTCAATCAATAACAAGTTTGTTATTGCGTTGTTCACTTTAGCATTAGTAATTGGTGGTATTTATAGTGTTAAACAAGTTCCTATTGACGCTGTTCCTGATATAACCAATAATCAAGTACAAATTATAACCCAAGCTCCCAATTTGGGAACTGAAGATATTGAACAATTTGTAACATATCCGATAGAGGTAGCTGTTGCAAATTTACCTGAAGTTACCGAAATACGTTCTGTTTCACGTTTTGGACTTTCAGTTGTTACCATCGTTTTTAGTGACGATCTGGACACCTATTTACCTAGGCAGTTGGTGTCTGAAAAACTAAGTGAGATTAAGGCCAATATTCCTGAAGGCTTTGGAGAACCCTTTATGGGGCCTATATCAACCGGTTTAGGGGAAATTTATCAATATACCTTAGAAGTAGCTCCCGAGTTTAAAGACCAATACAGTACAACGGACTTGCGTACCATACAAGACTGGATTATTCGCAGGCAAATGGCAATGGTTCCAGGCGTTGTAGAAGTCAATGCTTTTGGAGGTGCTATAAAACAGTACGAGGTCACCATCGATCCCAATGAGCTTAAAGCGATCAATTTGTCCATAAGCGACGTTTACCAAGCACTCGAAAACAACAATCAAAATACAGGTGGTGCCTATATCGAAAAGAACCATCAAGCCAATTTTATAAGGGGAGAAGGTTTAGCACGTACCATAGAAGACATCAAGGATATTGTCATTACCAACAAAAGTGGTATTCCTATTCGCATTAAAGATATAGGAACCGTTAAGTTTGGAAGTGCCATACGGTACGGTGCCTTGACTAAGAATGGAGAGGGAGAAGCCGTAGGCGGAATGATTTTAATGTTAAAAGGTGCCAGTTCTAATGCTGTTATTGCATCTGTAAGGACCCGCATAGACGAAATTCAAAAATCACTTCCCGATGGCGTTAGTATTAAGCCTTTTTTAGACAGAAGTACCTTAATATCCAGTACAACAAAAACTGTAACAAACAATCTGGTTGAAGGCGCCTTAATCGTCATCTTTATTTTAGTCTTTTTCTTAGGGAATTGGCGAGGTGGTCTTATAGTGGCATCAACTATCCCGTTGTCACTTCTATTTGCATTTATTTTAATGCATGCATTTGATGTTTGGGCAAATTTAATGAGCCTTGGGGCCATTGATTTCGGAATCATTGTAGATGGCGCTGTAATTATTGTTGAGAGCACTGTTTTTTTTCTTTTTCAAAGAATGAAAAAAACGGGGAGTATTTCCCGAGATGCGAGAGACAAAACAACCTATACGGCAGCTTCAAAAATGATGAATACCGCTTTTTTTGGGCAATTTATTATTCTTATAGTGTTTTTACCTATTCTTGCCCTAGAGGGAATTGAGGGTAAAATGTTCATTCCTATGGCATTAACTTTTAGCTTCGCTATGATTGGAGCTATGATCCTGTGCCTCACCTATGTACCAATGATTACTTCGGTCTTTTTAAAAATTCCGAATAACAAAAAGCAGTATTGGGGAGACACAATAGTACATTGGTTAGAAAGCATATACGAAAAGAGTTTAAAAATGGTGCTAAAGCGGTCTAAAATTATTGTTGTCTCGGCTATATCGCTATTTGCTATTACGATATTTGCATTTACTAAAATGGGAGGTGAATTCATACCGCAATTAGATGAGGGTGACATAGCATTTCATGCTATTTTAAAACCAGGAAGTTCCTTGTCTGAAACCATAAAAACTACAACAAAAATTGAGAAAATAATAAAGGATAATTTCCCAGAAGCCATAGATGTTATAAGTAGAATAGGCGTTGCAGACGTGCCTACAGATCCTATGCCTATGGATATTTCTGATGTGTTTATTATACTAAAACCAATATCGGAATGGGAAAGTGCCACTTCAAAAGAAGACCTTATCACAAAAATCAAGGAAAGGCTTGAGCAGTTACCGGGCATTAATTATGAATTCACCCAACCTATCGAAATGCGCTTTAATGAACTTATTACGGGCGTACGCGAAGATATCGCTGTAAAATTGTATGGCGACAACCTGGCCATTTTAGCCCAAAAAGCAGAAGAAATAGGTAAGCTCATTGCAAATGTAGAAGGAGTCGCCGATATGAAAGTTGAAGCTACTTCGGGGCAACCACAAATAACCATTCAGTACGATAGAAAAAAAGTAGCGCAATATGGTCTGCAAATAAACAGTTTAAACAATTTAATACAAACCGCTTTTGCTGGGGGTGTAGCAGGAACCATTTTTGAAGGAGAAAAACGCTTCGATTTGGTTGTACGCTTAAAAGAAGAGCTTCGTCAAGATTTAAGCAGTGTTAAAAATTTATTTGTAAGCTTACCCAATGGAACACAAATTCCTTTAAAGGAAGTTGCGACCATTAGCTACAAGCCTGGCCCTATGCAAATAAGTCGCGACAATACCAACCGTCGAACTTATGTCGGTATTAATGTACGAGGACGCGATATAAAATCTTTAGTTGCTGAGATAAGGCAAAAAATAGAAACCAATATCGATTTACCTGCTGGGTACTATGTACGTTACGGTGGTGCTTTTGAGAATTTAGAACGGGCAACGGCAAAATTGGAAACGGTAGTCCCAATTGCCCTTGGGCTCATTTTTGTACTCATCTTTTTTGCCCTAAAATCCATTAAGCAAACGGTTATGATTTATATGGCAATTCCACTGGCCACTATTGGCGGTGTGTTTTCGTTACTGCTACGAAATATGCCTTTTAGTATTTCGGCAGGAGTTGGATTTATTGTGCTTTTTGGTGTAGCCGTTTTAAATGGTTTGGTACTTATTAGTGGATTTAATGAATTAAAAGAAGAAGGCGTGACCAATATTAATGAACGTATTCGCATTGGAACCCGAAGACGTATACGTCCTATACTCTTAACAGCGTTAACTGACATGCTAGGGTTCTTACCAATGGCTTTGTCTACAACTTCGGGAGCCGAAGTACAACGTCCTTTGGCTACGGTAGTAATAGGAGGCCTGCTAACATCAACATTATTAACCTTGTTTATTATCCCTATTTTGTATAGATGGATTGAACAGCAAGAATATAAGCGAATGAAGTTTATAAAACCAAATGCTACTATCGCCACAATAGTACTCTTTTGTTTTGCCTATGCTTCACAAGCACAACAGCAAAAGCTTTCTATGGAAGAAGCAACTGCTATTGCTATTGAAAATTATCCATCTTTAAAAGCTTCTAGATTTAAGCTTGAAAAAGAAAAAGCGCTAAAAGCTACTGCTTGGGATTTTGGAAACACCAGTATTTTTACTTCAGGAGAAGAAATCGGCCCGGGAGAAGATGCTACTTATACCTCTATTGGCATAGGTCAGAACAACATAAATGTCTTTGGGATAGCTCCAAAAAACAAATTAGCCAAAGCGCAAATTGATTTAGCTTCGATTAATGTTACACTAAGTATAATGGAGCTAGAGCGTAATGTGAAAACAGCTTGGACAAAGGCTTTCTCCACTAAAAAAACTTATGAATCTTATAAAGAGATCGACTCTGTGTTTTCGGGTCTAAAGAAAGCGGTTGATCTGCGATATAAAACCGAAGCCATTTCAAAACTGGAATACAATGCTACTGTTAACCAAGGACGCTTAATACAAATCCAAAAGGAACAAGCTTATGTAGAATACCAAATGGCACTTCAGGAACTAAATCAATGGTTGGCTACAGATCAAATGTTTTACGATGTAGCAACAACCAAACTCGATGCTTTTAACGATGCATCTTTAATTTCTGAACCAACATTACAAGAACATCCCTTAATAGGATACTGGCAAGTAGAATTACAAGCAGCTAAGGCTAAGTACAAAGTTGCCAATTCGCAATTTCTACCAAAGCTCTCAGGGCAGTACGGGTTTCAGAAAATAGGAGAGCAATCAGGTTTTAACAGTTATCAAGTAGGCATTCAAATTCCTCTTATCTTTAATAAGGCAAAAGGAGAGAGCAAGGCTGCTAAATTAGATATAGACATTATAGATGAAAATAATAAGCAAAAAGAACTGCAATTAAAAAATGCTTTTAACTCCATTAGTTTACAGTTTAAACAATCCTTGCAAAATTGGTTATACTACAAGGAAGAAGGCTTAGTCATAGCAGCTGAACAACGCAATGGCACTGTCCTGTCTTATAAAGAAGGCTCTATAGATTACGTTACATTATTGCAAAACATAAAAACTGCCATAGAGCTGGAGTTAGATGCTTGGAAAGCACTTCAAAACTATTTAGAGAGCAAAATACAATTAGAATATTTTTTAGCTTCAAATGACAACTAAGAAGTCCATATTAAAATCCCAACAGATGAAAAAAATAAGTTTATATAGTTTAGCAATGCTAACATTAATGGTTATGTTAATAGCATGCAAAAAAGGAGATCATAAGCATGATGCCGATGGTAATCATATTGAAAACGTTGGCGAAACGTCAGACCAGCACGAAGACCATGAAGAGTCACTAAAGCTCACTCAAGCTCAGATAGGTGCCCTAAACATCGTCATCGATACGGTTTCGATGCGTAATATGAGTGGTGAAATCCAGGTAAATGGTGAATTGGGAGTTCCTCCCCAAAATGAGGCTATAGTAACCACAACGATGGGAGCCAATATCCATAGCATAAAGGTTGTTGAAGGTGATAAGGTGATAAAAGGACAAATACTGGCTTATATAAGTCACCCTGATATTATTGCTTTACAAACCGATTATTTACAAACCAAGAACCAACTTAACTTCTTGGAGAAAGACTATTTGCGTCAAAAAAAATTATACGATGCCAACGTAGGTTCAGGACGTGATTACCAACAAGCAAAATCGGTATATCTTAGCACTCAAGGTCTTGTGAAAGGCTATGAAAGTCAATTAAAGCTTTTAGGCCTAAGCCCGAAAGCAATAGAAGCAGGCAAGATTTTGGAAACAGCTCCAGTAAAGAGTACCATTGATGGTTTTATTGAAAAGGTTAAAATAAAAACAGGGCAATATGTGCAACCACAAACTGCATTGTTTGAGGTTGTTAATCCTGAGCACATTCATTTAGACCTAATGGTGTTTGAAAAAGATATTAGTAAAGTTAAAAACGAACAATTAGTAAGGTTCAAGGTAGAAGCATTGGGAGACAAGGAAATGACCGCTAAAATTTATGCCATTGGAAAGTCGTTTGAAGCAGGACCAAAAGCACTACACATTCATGCTGAAATAGAAAACAAGGACAAAAATTTAATTCCAGGTATGTATGTTAATGCACAAATTCTTACCGAAGCCAAATTGGAACAAGCTTTGCCTGATAAAGCCATATTTCAGGAAGGCGACAAACACTATGTGTTTATTGCTAGAAAGGATAGGAATGAAGGATGGCTCTTTAGTCCTCAAGAAGTCATATTAAATTACTCAAGCAGTGGATATACAGCATTTAGCTTTAAAGATCCTATTCCTAATAATACCTTGGTAGCCCAAAACGGTGCTTATTATTTAATGGCAGAAATGAAGAAAAGTGAGGCCGAACACTCACATTAAATTCTCAATTAATAAAGAAGCCCTTTTGAACACAAACAAAAGGGCTTCCCTTATGTGTTTACTTTAATTGTTTTTCTAATTTTAGGCAGTTAAAATAATCATTCCACTGGGTGTTTAATGCGTATTTCAACCATGTTGGTTTCATTTTATTCTTTTCTGATTAAAATTAATTTCATCAACATTTTTTTGAAAAACATTCGTTATAAACGCCTCAAAGGTGTTATTTTTGCACGCTACAAAAATGTGTTGCATGCCTATATCAAAGACAGAATTAGAAGAGAGAAAAACTGGTAAAGATTTATATAGTTATCAAAAAGGAGCTATTAGTAAAATTTTTAAAAGTTTTGAAGAGTCGCCAGATGACTATCATTTATTGTACCAGTTACCAACAGGAGGAGGGAAAACGGTTATCTTTTCTGAGATTGTAAGACAATATTTAAAACACCATAAAAAGAAGGTGCTCATCATGACGCACCGCATTGAACTTTGTAAGCAAACATCTAATATGCTTACTGAGTTTAGCGTAGTAAATAAAGTTATTGACAGCAAAGCAGATTTAAGCGATCAAGCTAATTACAGCTGTTTTGTAGCTATGGTCGAAACCTTAAACAACAGGCTTAATGATGATAAATTAGATATTTCGGATGTAGGCTTGGTAATTATTGATGAGGCTCATTACAATTCATTTACAAAATTATTCAAATTTTTTAGCCAATCATTTATTTTAGGTGTTACGGCAACACCTTTAAGTTCTAGCATGGAGTTGCCAATGACCGATAATTATGATGAGCTGATTGTTGGTGAAAGTATTGAATCCCTAATTCAAAATGGCTTCTTAGCTCGAGCTGAAATGTTTTCGTACAATGTAGGACTTACATCCCTTGTTGTAGGAGCCAACGGGGATTATACGGTTAAATCTTCAGAAGATCTATATACCGATAGCGATATGCTTAGTAAATTATTGCTTGCCTACGAAGAGCGAAGTAAAGGTAAGAAAACGTTAATTTTCAACAATGGGATTAACACTTCACTGCATGTTTACGACACTTTTAGAAGAGCTGGATACCCAGTTGCTCATTTAGATAATACAAATACAAAGAAAGAACGTGCTCAAATACTAAAATGGTTTAGAAAAACCCCGGACGCTATACTTACTTCGGTAAGTATATTAACTACCGGATTTGATGAACCCACTGTGGAAAGCATCATTTTAAACCGCGCAACTAAGTCTTTAACCCTCTATTACCAAATGATTGGTCGCGGATCCCGCGTATTAAAAAATAAAAACACCTTTTCTGTTATAGATTTAGGTAATAACTTCCACCGTTTTGGGCCTTGGGGAGAAGATTTGGACTGGCAACGCATTTTTAGATCCCCTAATTATTACTTAGATTCTTTACTGAGCGACGAGGATATAGAGAGTAATTTTAGATATGAAATGCCTGAAGAAGTACGAAGTGAATTTGCTAATTCCAAAGAGGTTTATTTCGATATCCAAAAAACCTATGTAAACTCCATTAGAAATGGGGAGTCTTCTAAAGTTGTTTTAGAACGATCTATAGAACAACATGCCAAGATATGTATTGAAAACAGTGAGGATGTTTACGACGCCTTACTATTAGCCAAACTATTAGGTGACGATATCGATTACAGGATAAAGCGATATACCAAGTGTATTAGTAAAAGCACCTTTAACTTTGTAGAATGGCTTAAGGGAGATTATCGAAAAAAATTAAATAGTTATTTACGTTCAAATTTTGAAGAGGTTTTTGAAGAAGTACACGGCTATGCCCCTAAAGAATAATAACTGATTTTTATTTTACCGCTATTTGGCAATAAGCTACAAAATAAGGCGTATCTTTACATTTTGTTAAAGTGTTGTGTGCCAATATTGTTTTATTTAATGGTGTAAAAGTGCATTCCTTATAGATGAGGCATATTTAATAATCTTTAGCAACGCCTTAAACATTCTCTAAAATAGGAGAATTGGATGTCCAAGGTAGACCATTTATTTTAAACAACTAACAACAACCTTCTCCTATATACTATGGCAAAATCTCAAGTAACATTTAACAAAATTGAAAAAGAAAAAAAGCGCTTAAAAAAACGCGAAGAAAAGCAAAGGAAAAAAGAAGCTCGTAAAGCAGAAGCAAAGGCTACGGGCCAAAAAGGTATTCAATTTGCTTATGTTGACCATAACGGAAATTTAACCGATACGCCTCCAGACCCCAACATGAAAGTAAAAGTAGAAGCTGAAAAAATAGAATTAGGCATTCCCAAAAAGGAAGATAGAGAGGAAGTAGATCCTGTCGACAAACAAGGAAAAGTTTCCTTTTTTGATCATTCCAAAGGCTTTGGTTTTATTATTGACAGCATAAACCAAGAAAAATATTTTGTACACGTTAGTGGTCTATTAGAGCCTGTAGAAGAAAATGATACTGTTACTTACGAATTAGAACGTGGACAAAAAGGCATGAATGCTGTACGAGTTAAAAAACTCTAGTTTATTCTTTACAGGTACAATTACTCACACTTTTGCGATTACTCTATTATAAATAATTAGTATGGGTCTTTCGAGAAAAACAATCCTCATAATATTAGCCTTTTTTGCCATTTACGTTATTTGGGGATCAACTTACCTTTTAAATAAAATTGCGGTTACAGAAATAGCACCATTGTATTTGTCTGGCATCCGATTTATTGTCGCAGGTAGTATTATTTTTATCATAGCCAAATTCATGAAACTTAATCTCAGTGTATCCCGAGAGCAATTGATAAATTCTTGCATTGCCGGTATGTTGTTTCTCGGAATAGGTAATGGTCTGTTTGTATGGGCTCTAAGATACGTAGATAGTGGTTTTGCTGCATTAGAAGCTTCCACACAGCCTATCATGATTTTGGTTCTTATGCGTTTGTTTGATGGAAAAAAAATAAAAACACGCTCTATCATTGGTGTTCTGTGTGGTATTTTAGGGATTTACTTGTTAGTTAGCCAAAGAGGTTTTACAAGTAACGAGAACAGTATTATTGGTATTTGCATGATCTTTATATGTGTTATTAGTTGGAGCTGTGCCAGTATATTTGTCTCTAAAGCTACTTTACCTAAGAACTTTTTTATTAATGCAGGCTATCAAATGATTACTGGTGGCATAATACTGTTTATTAGTAGCATGGTGGTAGGCGAGCAATGGCTTTCGCCTGTAGTATGGAGCCAACCAACCTTAATTTCCATGGTGTTATTGATAATTTTTGGAAGCATTGTCGCCTTTACCGCTTTTAATTATTTACTAAGAAATGTCTCTCCCGAAAAGGTTTCGACAAATGCCTATGTGAATCCTATAATTGCATTACTCTTGGGGTGGTCTATTTTAGACGAGCATATTAGCCTTCAATCAATAATTGCTGCCATTGTTTTGCTTACTGGTGTATATTTCATCAATTCAAAACGCATTGTGAGACCAAGAATTAGTGGACGTTAAAACTGCCATAAAATACATGCTTATTAGCACTTTGGCTTTTGCTTGTATGAATAGTATAGTAAAGCAATTGATCCACATTAGCGCTTATCAAATAGTTTTTTTCAGGTCTACAAGCTCATTAATTTTCACCTTTGGTTTTCTTTTAAAACATAAAATTCCAATACTGGGAAAAAACAAGAAACTATTGGTAGTTAGGGGGATAGTTGGCGTGACTTCTATGACTTTCTTTTTTTCGTCCGTAAAATATCTGCCTATTGGTACCGCAGTCTCACTACGCTATATGGCTCCTATATTTGCCGCAGTATTTGCCATATTTTTATTGAAAGAACGTGTAAAAAAGTTACAATGGATCTTTTTTTCCATGGCATTTGCTGGCGTGATAATCATAAAGGGACTGGATACACAAATAAATAGCTATGGGTTGCTTCTTGCTTTTATTTCTGCTTTGTTTAGCGGGCTGGTATATGTAGTAATAAGCAAGATAGGTAAAGGAGACCATCCTCTGGTTATCGTTAACTACTTTATGGTCATTGCTGCTTTAGTAGGGGGTAGTTTATCTATTGCTGATTGGACTACCCCCATTGGAATTGAATGGCTTTTCTTATTTAGTCTTGGTGTGTTTGGCTTTTTAGGACAAATTTACATGACCAAAGCATTTCAGATAGCATCAAATACACAAGTCGCACCATTAAAATATCTTGAAGTTATTTTTACAGTACTATTGGGTATTTCATTGTTTGGTGAAATCTATACTTTTTGGAGCCTGATAGGTATAGGAATGATTATAACTGGTTTGATTTTAAATGTAATTTACAAAGCAAAACAAAGCAATTAGTCTACTTTAATGAGTTTTGAATTGATCGATAAATCGTTATCCAATATTGTTGCATTTCCCTTATAATATAGAATACAATCGACCATTGCTTCAATCGAAATTGAACTGTTCACCGTAATATTCGCCATACAATCGGCAAACATTTTTAATTTTAAGTGCTCAACCTGTAAATTATAATTTAGAAGCTTTGTATTTGCCACAAGATCGGCCTCTAAAATATTTACGTTACCCAAAAGGTCGACTGTACTATCACTGGAAGCATCTATCTGTAAAGTATTATTAATTGCCAATTCACCTAAAAACAGGCAATCTCCCAACAATTTAATTTTAGCATTATCGGTAACTAAGGGACTTTGCAAATAAATATTAGAACTACCCACAGCTTTAAAATCAGTTAAAGCTTTAGTTGTAATATATATGTTTAAGGTACTATTGTCGTCTACGAAAATATTGTTTTGCACACGAATGTTTAGCTTATCATTTTCTACCACAGTAGTAATGTACTTGTGCAAATTACTATTGGCTTCTATGTCTATGGAAGTTTCAGTTTGTGAAAACTTTACATAAACATTAAAATTACCATTGACCTCCAAATGTGAAAAATCGGAAACATTTAAGCTCTTGGTCGTTATAACGTCACTACCCTGTACGTTTACGGTATCTATGCTACATGCATTGACTATAAGTGTCAAGAAACATAGCATGATGTATTTACTGTTCGATGTCATTTTGATTGAATTTGATGTGTGATTATATTTATTGATTCATACATTCAGAAAGCTTAAAAACGGGAATCCATTGAAAGTTAATAGGGCTCCACTCGTTTGCTGTACCATCAATGTTTATGGATACTTGATTGTTCTTTGTAAACACGTAATGGGTTTTAATTTTGTTTGATTTGTTGTTTTTCATACGTTTAAATTTTAATGATTTACCTAACTTGCTATGCTTATTTCATAAATTTTTATTTTGTTTATATCTATTACGTCCCATATTGAAAACGCCCACTTTTAAACCAATTCCTGTTGTAAATCCATTAACCCTGGTAACTGCATGCTCGGGCAAAAAATTCACCCTACTGGTAAATCTGTGTTTTACACCGGCTTCAAGCTGAATATATCTGGAAATGTTATATAAAAGGCTTATTCCTGGTTCTATAGCAAAAACGGCCTTCCAGTCGGTATCATCAACATAGGTATTATTGAAATTTTCTCTTAACAATCCAATCGCACCGCCTCCTACAAGTAATGGAAATGACAGGTTAAGCTTAGATTTTCCAAACAAAATAGGTTCAAGGTGAAGCCCTCCATAAACACCTACCAAATCCCTATCATTTTCAGATAATCCTTGAGTGTTCTGATCGGAATAAAAGCTAACAGCCTCGAATCCAACTTCAAACTGTTGGTTGGCTACGTAAGCTATTTTAAAGTCAAGTGTATAGGTGTCGGCCTTTTTAATTGTCCCGTAGCCCAAACCTATTCCAAGGTAAACACCATGAACGGTATTTTTACGGTCATTAAATTCAATATAATCACTATTTTGTTCTTGTGCATATAAACAGCCATAACAGCAAATAAGTAGCATGGTTACTTTGGTGGTAATGTGTTTCATCGTTTTTTGATTTATTGATAATGTTATTATAAGAGACAACCCAAATTGCTTAAGGTTGCATATAAAGATTCTTTTATTTATGCTTCTTGAAAGGTTTATGAGGGAAGTGCATTATTCCTTTAGTGTAATGATGCCCTTTTTCCCATTAATGTTAAAAATACCCGTAGCGCCAGACTTCCCGTAAACAACTTTTACATGTCTTATGCGTTTACTTTTATCTAATATATTAGTCTCAATATTTGTAAAAGATTTTGGCAGTCGCAAAAGGCCTTCTTCCAATTGGGCGTTAAATTGAAATGATAATCCAGAAATAGTAACACTTATATTGGATGACTCTTGATTTATATCGACCTGTGCATCCTGGTCTTTAATGTTTAGAACCCGTAACTCTGCCACTTTCATAGAAAGGTTTATTTTATGTTCCACGCTATCAAGTTGAACATTTGAGAATTGCAGATCACCAAACAAGCTCCCCACACGCTTAATTTCAATGTCGTCTTTACTGGTTTGTAATTCCAATGATGCTACTTCAGCAATTTTAATTGTACTTCCAGCAGTTTTTAAAACCAAATCTTGAGAAGTATCAACATATATCTCGCCATTTTTTAGACTGATGCTGCCATAAGTAATGGACTTTGATTTTAATTTGCCAAACTTCATATCAACAGTAGCATTGGTAATAGATTCATTAATCCAAAGGTCTCCATGTTGAATATTTGCTTTTAATCTACCTTTCCAACCATCAATAACAACATCTCCAAACTTATTTGTTAGATTAATTCCTGCTTGTTTGGGCAAATAAATGGTATAGTTTATTTCAACATTGTTCTTATCAATGTCAAATGGATTTACTTTGTTAAAGTATTTTGATAAGAACCCTGTGTTTTTTTCAGATATTTCTGAAATCACACTGATGAAATTACCCGAAACCTTAATTCTAGGTTCTATTCGGTTTAAAAGATTAAGTGCATTATCCCTTTTCTTACTTGAAACTTTAATTTCAATGCTAATGGCCATTTTATTTTCATCCCACCCATTAACTGTTATGGAACCATACTTATTGTCCAAATGCAACTCATCTGAACTGGTCATTTTAAAAGTCTTATCCATAGTGTTGGTAACAGTCTCTTGGGAAAACATGGATTGAATTACCAAAATTAAAACGACAGTCACTAAGTTTTTATAATACATAAACATCTTCATTTTGTATGTTTTTTGTCCTGTTAATTTGTTGTAGCAATTTTTCTATTAACTCTATGCGTTTTCGATAATTTATGATTATTGCTTCCAGAATACGTTCGGAATCAATGTTCTTATGAAACTCTAATTTTAGTGTTTGGTATTCTTCGTCCAATTCATCCATAAACGCAAGGAAAGTTTCTTTTTCGGCCTTAGAAAGCGTTGTGTTTTTATTGATTAACACAACTTGTTGCGCCACCAAGCCCTTGTAATGCATGTCAATATCCTGAAGTTCGTGAAAAACGATTGTTTCACTTTCCTTACTAAACTCGCTATAGAATGTATTTACTAGTAAAAACAGTCCAAAAAAGACAACAATTGACGCAGCCACTTTGATTAAAGGGTTGTTCCAAACTAAAAAGTATTTTGTCTTTTGGGGAGGTGCATTCAGCCTTGGCTCAATATTAGCCCACAGTTTGGATCTATCTGCTTTAAATTCATCAAATAAAGCCTTGTTTTTCTTTATTTCGTTTTCAAAATAATCCATCAAAATGTTTTTATAATATCTATTAATTTTTTCTTAGCTCTATGATACTGCGATTTGGAAGTTGATTGTGAAATTTCCAGTATTTCCCCAATTTCAACATGATCGTATCCTTCTATTAAATACAAGTTTAATATTTGTGCATACCCAGCTGGCAACAGTCGTATCCCTTTAATAACTTTTTTTATCTCTATGGCAATCTCCAGATCGTTATGGTAAATATCTGTTTCAACGTGGAATGATTCATTGTTAAAAGGTACTACTGGTATTTTTCGTTTTTTTAAAAAGTTAATACTTCTATTAACTACTATTCGTTTTAACCAGCTACCAAAACTACTTTGATACCTGTATGTTTCCAGTTTGTTAAATGCTTCAACAAAACTATCTTGTACAATATCTTCGGCATCTTCTTTAATGCGTACCATACGCATACTCACGTTGTACATTGCATCTACATACAGTTCAAATAGTTTATATTGGGAGTTTCGGTCTCCTTGTTTACTATTTTCTACAAGATCACTATGGATATATAATGTATTGGCTTCCAATTAACTTTTGCTAGATGTAATGTGTCTAAAAATAGTTTTATTCTTTTAGTTACTGTTATAGACAACAAAAAAAATATAGGGTTGCATCTCGGTTAAAAAATGATACTTCTTTATTTAATCGACAATCTATATTTCTCAAAATCAAAGTGTCTTTAAGCCTCTATTATGTTTGGCTGGCTCTTGTCTTATTTGTAATTTGCGCCGGTTTATAATTAGCACCCTTAAAATGTCATTTAAAATATTCATAAATAATATCCGAAGAAAAGTTATGCATAGAATTACCAAGCATATTGGCAATTCATACTCGGATCCTGAAATAGGAAGTCTTAAAAAAGAAGATATAAAAAAGGTTTTAATTATTAGGCCTAATCACAGACTGGGAAATCAATTACTATTAACTCCAATTGTTCAGGAAGTCATCAATACATTTCCTAATTGTGAAATCGATTTGTTTGTTAAAGGAGGTGTTGCCAACCCCGTATTTAAAAACTACCACCAAATTAATAAGATTATTCAATTACCCAGAAAACCTTTTAGTAATTTATTTAAATATGCAAAAGGGTGGGTGTCAATAAAAAACAAAACATACGATTTAGTTATAAATGGTGATAAAAATTCGTCATCAGGAAGGCTATTAACGCAAATTTCAAAAGCTAACTTTAAGGTCTTTGGGGACGTACACGAGGAGATTCAATTAAAATATAAAGATTACAAGCATATATCTAAATATCCTATTTATAATTTAAGACGATATTTAACAAAATTGGGCGTTTCAATTAATGATGGAACTTTACCTGTTTTAAACATAAAACTCGATACAAATGAGGTGCTAAAAGGAAAAGAAATTTTAGATGGTATTGTTAAAAATGATAAAAAAACTATTTGTATATATACCAATGCTACCGGTGATAAATGTTATTCTGAAGATTGGTGGGAAACGTTTTATGCTCGTTTGCAACAGGAATATCCAGAATATAACATTATTGAAATGTTACCTATTGAAAACATATCCAAAATAAACTTTAAAGCACCTAATTTTTACAGTAAGGATATTCGGGAAATGGGGGGCATCATTAACAATGTAGCTGTATTCATTGCTGCCGATAATGGTGTTATGCACTTGGCCAGTGCTTCCTTAACACCAACCGTTGGGTTCTTTTCGGTTACAAACCCAGATGTTTATGAACCTTATGGCAATGGCAGTAGGGCTTTAAATACCAATACAAGTGATATTGACGATTGGATTACGGCAATAAACAACATTCTCAATTAATTATTGTCCTTGGCTTTTTTGGGCAATACCTCCTCTGGGAATGGAAATAGGATAGTCGAATTCTTTTCAGCTGCGATGTTCGATAGCGTTTGGTACAACCTTAATTTAATGGCAGAAGGAGATTGATCTATTAGTTTACCTGCTTCCAGCAATTTTCCAGCAGCTTGTTCTTCTGCAAGTGCCAATATAATACGTGCTCTTCGCGAGCGTTCGGCTTCTGCTTGGTTTGCCATCATACGACGCATATTTTCTGGTAATTGTATGTCTTTAATCTTTACGTCATTAATATCAATACCCCATTCCTTGGTTTCTATTTCAACAATACGCTTAATGTTTTTCCCCATTTCTTCACGTTTGGATAAAATAGTATCCAATTCTACTTTACCACATACGTCCCGTAAGGCTGCTTGTGATAATTGGGTAATGGCAAACTTATATTCTTCAACTTCCAATACAGCACGTTCTGGATCATTAATTTTAAAGAAAACCACACCATCGATGCTACAGGGTACGTTATCCTCTGTCATGACTTCCTGAGAAACAATATTTATGGTAATAACTCTAATATCAACTATCTGAATAGTCTCTACAATAGGAATGATCCATCTAAAACCTGGTTGCAATGTTTTTATATATTTACCGAATCTAAATTTTAAAGCACGTTTATATTCATAAACAATGCGGATGCCAGATACAAGGAAGAGAATGATTATAATACTAAAAACAGACATTGAATTCATGGCTAAACTATTTTTGAAATTCTAATTTTAAACTATAAAGTAATACACGAGCTATGAAGCCCTAATATCGTAGCTGAAAAAGAATTAATCAGACTATTAATGACCATAATAAGTTACAAAAAATGTAGGACTTTATAAAATAATTGTTAAATAGGCTGGACATTCTATTTTATTTGTTTATTTGCATACATAGTAGAATGTTTATAGAACTTGCACACAACCATAGCTACATACAATAAGATTACTTCGTTAGAAAACATTAAGATAGCCCGTTTTGATGTTAGTAAGCGTTATACTAAACCTCACAGACATAACAAGTATCTAGAGTTAGTCTTCTTTAGTAAAGGCTCTGGATATCACTACATGGATTTAGAACGCTATGCTATTAAACCACCTGTTGTATTTTTAATAAAGAAAGGGGAGGTGCATCATTGGGAAATAGACACCAAACCAAAAGGCTATGTTATCATTATAAAGGAATCCTTTTTAGAGAAAACACTCGATAAACACATAAACACATTGCTATTTAAACTGGATGGCAAGCAAAAAATAAATATCCCAAAGAAAGACTTGACCATACGTAAGTTATTTAAGGTTTTGTGCCGAGAAGCCAATCACGAAAATGTTCAACAAGATATTGTAGAAGGGCTTCTAAAAGCTTTAATATCAAAAGTAGCGACTTACTCTAGTTTGGATCGTATAAAAGTAGATGCTACTGATACCGCTACTCGTTTTTTAGAAATGTTAAACCAAACCCTTAAAAACAATGTTGGTTTTTATGCAGAGTTCTTAAATATTACGCCGCAAAACCTTAATCAAATTTGTCAAAAAAAATATAAAAAAACAGCTTCGAAAGTTATTGCCGATTTTCTTATAAGGGAAGCAAAACGATTATTGGTCTACACAAACAAATCGGTGAGTGAGATTGCTTTCTATTTTGAATTTAAGGATGTTTCCCATTTTATTAAATATTTTAAAAGACATACAGGACTTACTCCTTTACAGTTTAAAAACAATCACCAATAACCTTTGTTGTTGTATTTGGTATCGACCTTAACTTTTACAAATAAACCATTTAAGTTCCTTTCGTCAGTTTATATTTGCACCTTTAAATTTGGCTCTCTTTGAAGAAAAACAAGCCAAAAACATCTTGATCCAAACAGAAATGATACATGGTGTCATTGCACCAGTAATAGTCTGACTTACAGAAAGAAAATAAAACTTGTTAAATGAAATTATTAGATACAAACACCATTAAAAATTTATTTACTGTAATAATATTTGTATTTTTTACTAATGGTTTATATGCCCAAATCTCTGGTAAGATTATAGACAATAGTAATTTGTCTCCATTAGAATATGCCACGGCTGCTCTCTACAATCAACACGATAAAAGTTTAGTAACGGGTGTAATAACTAATGCTCTAGGAGAATTTTCCATAAAAGGAATAAATACAGGAAACTATTACCTTGAAGCTTCATTTATGGGATATACTCCCAATAGAATAGCAAACATAAAAGTAAGTAAAAGAAACGAGCGTATACAATTGGACACAATAAAACTTAGTCTTGGGAATCAACTTGACGAGGTTTTGGTTAAGTCCGAACGCTCTACTGTAATACATAAAATAGACAAACAAGTATTCGACACAAAAAAATACCAAAACAGCCAGGGAGGCAATGCAGTTGATGTGATAAAGAACCTCCCTTCTGTTACCGTTGATGGACAGGGAGCTATTAGTGTGCGTGGTAGTAAAGGTTTTGCCGTACTGGTAAATGGAAAGCCTACCCAAGGCGATGCCGCCTCTATATTGGCACAACTACCGGCCAATGCCCTAGAGACTGTTGAGTTAATCACAGCTCCATCGGCAAAATACGATCCCGAAGGTAAAGGTGGGATTTTAAATATCATAACAAAAAAGGGGGCTGCCAATGGCACTTATACACAAATTAACGTTCGGGGAGGTTTCCCTTCAATAGAACCGTACGATACAAAAAAAGCGGCTCAGCGTTATGGTATGGACATTACTTTTAATTCACAAACAGACAAGTGGAATGTCTCACTTGGTACCAGCTACCAACGTAACGATAAAACAGGTAGACGAGAAGGTGAGTTGTTTATTGTAAATCAATCTGAAGACAAAATAACATTTCTACCATCAAACGGAGAACGTAGTTTTGATGAAATAAATTACAATGGAAGGTTTAACGTTGATTTTACACCCGACAAGGCCAATACATTTTCTTTGGGTTTCTTTGCAGGAAAACACACAAAGGATCGTTTGGCCGATATTGTGTATTACGACAATCATGCTGTGTCACCTATCGAAAGTGACAATCGCCTATATTCGATTGCCTATTACAATCATAATTTGCGTATTCGTAAGGGCGATTTTGCTCTGGCTAGTTTCGATTACACCCACGAGTTTGGCAATGCCTCTAAGCTAGCTACTTCTTTTTTATATGAGTACACCTTTTTAGGAGGCCCTACCGAAAACGATAATTTGGGGTATCCAGACAACAGTATTGTATATCAGCAAGAATATAACACAAATGATAATCCACTGTACGGAAAACGTTTAAATATAGATTATAAATGGAAACCATTTTCGTTCGGAACCCTAGAAACTGGATACCAATTCAGGCATTTAAATCATACAGGCGAATTTGTTTATGAGCGTGATGGTAATTTAGTACCTGAATTTTCCAGTGATATAAAATTAAAACGTACCATTCACTCAGGGTATTTACAGCTAACAGCAGCCAAAAACAAATGGGATTATGCGTTTGGCGTTAGATTGGAATCTATGGATAGGAACTATACTGAATCTTTAAAGAGTATGTCTAACCCAAATACCTACACTTACGACTTTGTTAAGTTTTTTCCATCGGCTTCATTACAATATGAAGTTAACAGCAAAACCAAACTTAAAATGGCCTACAGTAAACGTGTAGATAGGACTACCACTTTTAAAATGAACAGTTTTGCAGAACGGGAACACTCTGAAGTGTTTGAACAAGGAGACAATACTTTATTGCCGGAATTTATTGATTTGGTAGAATTTGGAATTACAAAAAAACTTAAAGGAGGTAATGCTATATATGCCACGACCTATTATCGCCATGTCGATAACGTTATAAATCGCGTTAACACCCTAGCTTATGAAGCTGGTGGTGCCGTGATAGACAGTATTCTAAACCGGGTTTATTCCAACGTTGGAAAGAGTAACGCCCTAGGGGTAGAAATAGGCGCTTCAATTAAGCCTAGCAAAAGCTGGACAACCTTTATTGGTGCTAATGTTTACGATTATACAATTGACGGTGCTCTTCAATTTAGACATAGAGATGATATTGAAAGAGCCTATAATGTGGATAGCAAATCTACCATATACTCTCTAAATATAAATTCTACTTACTCCTTTTGGGAAAATGCCAGCGTGCAGTTTTCTTTTAACTATCTATCTGATAGAAATACGGCAATGGGCGAGGATTCTAGATACTATACACCGCATTTAACCTTACGCAAAGGATTTTTAGACAATCACTTAACTGCTACCTTACAATGGCAAAATATTGATATGGGACTGTTAAATACCAATGAGCAACGCATTACAACTTCAAGACCTAATGCATTTTATACTACAACCAATTATGTTTACGAAGTGGATATGGTATCTTTAAATCTATCATATACATTTAATAAGGTTAAAAATAAAGCCAAGTTTATTGAAAGTGAGTTTGGTAAAAGGGAATTTTAACCTAAAAAAATCAGCCACAAGACAGAGTCCCAATGAGCGCTTTATATTTACATTCACAGCTATCCGAAATATAGACTTAAGACCGCTACGTTTTTAGATTTAAGAAATTAGACTGTTTTATTTTCTGTAAGTTAAAATTTCTGTCTTTTTAAGAAGTGTTTTTAGCAACGAAAAGATAGATTCTTTAAAAGTCATCATTTATGCAAAACAGATAAATGTAAAGCGCTGATGTTCAAATTATGAGTTATATCTTATCTTGCACTGAAACGATCTTGCTTTATAAGTTTTGGATACTATTGATTTACATTTTAAAAACAATTTTAAACCTCACAATCTATTTGGTAGGATTTTTTTTATTAACGCATAGTATTTTCCTAAAAATAATTCTAAAAAGCCATCATATTTGCTTACTTTAGAAGCCTATAAAATGCCCTCAAATATGTCTGATAAAAAAATATCATTTTCACTTTATTTTTTAGAAAAAATTAATCCGTTATCCCATGACTTTAAAGTATTTTACCAAAAATGTGTTAAACACGCTTACTACAAAAAGGGCGAGTTTTTAAATTCAAGTGGCACTATATGCAATAAACTTTTTTATATAAAAAAAGGTATAATAAGAGGCTTTCACATAATAGAGAAAAAAGAAATTACGACTTGGTTAAGTAGTGATAATGAATTAGTAACATCAATTACCGGGTTTTTTAAAAACACCAGTGCTAAAGAAAGTATGCAAGCTATTGAAGACACCTATGTTGAGTATCTTGAGTACAATGATTTTCAAAAGGCTCTTGATAAGTTCCCTGAAATGACCAAAATATTTACTTCTTTACTTATTGAATATTATATTCATGCTGAAAACAGAACGCTTATATCCCGTATCCCTTCTGCCAAAGGACGGTTTAATCATTTTTTAAAAGCAGGCAATGCCTTTTTACTAGACAGGGCACCCCATAAATATTTAGCTTCATTATTAAGTATGCGTCCCGAAACCTTTAGCCGCCTACTTAGTACTTATCAAATTGATCTGGTTTCAGAAATACAATCTTGATATATATCAAGAAAATAAGTATTTTATGATATTATACTTTTGATTATACCAATTAGATTATAAATTTACATCCAAAGACAAAGCCTTAAGTGGCTTTTTCTTTATTAATTACTCCAAATCTAACCATTAACTTTATAAATATCATACTTATGCTATCTCTTGTAATAGTCTCAACTACTATCTTAATAGTCACTTTTGGACTAGGTATTGGATTAGGTTACCACCTAGGCCAAAAAAGAAAAAAATCATTACGATTTTAATTAACTCTCTCTAATTACGTGTTGATGCGTTAATGGGTGTCTTAAATTTATTTTTGGGGCATCCATTTTTTATTCAGTTGAAACGAACTATCCCCGAGGCAGAGCCGTAGGGGTATACTTCGACTGCACTATTAGATTAGCATTTTTAAATTAGGGGATTCATGAATCTACGATTTCAACGGAAACCCAGAGGCTCAGCCGAAAGGAATTCTCTTCGATTAAAAAGGCATAAAAGCTTTTGTCTCGATAAATTGATATTTTTTGGTATATTTATAATTAGAGTTGTTGATTCGTTAATTAATGAAAGTAAGCGTTTTTTCCTTTATCGTAGTATCTATATTTTTTTGGACTTGTGGTCCAGGAAAGTCTGTTGCACCCGAACAGATAGAAGCTTTAAATCGGATGGTGTCCCAAAAGGACTTTACCATTGAAGTAAACGCTATTTACCCCCAAATAACAAATAGTATGCAGCAAGTGTTCAATGCTGGGCTTTTTCCCAGAGGAAGTAACCTGTCCCGTATTGATGTTAGTGCAGATGGGTATTATTTAAAAATGATGAAAGATAGTGTTGATGTATTCTTACCCTTTTATGGTGAGCGTCATTTTGGAGGGGGCTATGATTCTTCCAATACAGGGATTCAGTTCAAAGCCTTAGCAAAAAACTTAAAGATAAGTAAAAACAAGAAGTCTAACGGATATACGCTAAGATTTGATGCTTCAAAAAGAGCTGAAAACTATCAGATACAAATACACTTAACCCCAGGAACAAATACTAATATTTTAGTAAATAGCATGTCCAGAACCGGCATTATGTACACAGGGAATACCGTTTCTAAAACCGTTACTTCGGAATAGGGGGTACGTATACATAAAAATGGTGTGCTAATTTTGTATGCATGATATTAACCAATCCAAAAATATATAATTTAAGGATCGTCCCTCCAGAACCAGTATTCACAGATGTTACAGGTTTTAAGAAAACGTTTATTACGCACTTTGGCAAGCAGCCACTATCTGCTTCAAAACCACATATTACTTTAGCTGTTTTCGAAATGCGCCCACAATATCAGGATACGCTTATAAAAAGCTTTAATGCCTTATCCAATTTACAGGAATTTAGATTAGATGTGAGCAACTTTGATACGTTTAGTGGATCTAAAGCTAAAGTTTTATTGCTAAAGGTTCCTATTACAGATGCCTTAAAGCAACTACATACTCAAATTAAAATATTATGGGAACGTGATCTACACAGAAAAAAGACAAGTTTAATCGTTCCTGATATTCCACATATGACCATTTCAAAAGCCAAAGATACTGCCATGTTATATAAAGCTCTTGAACTGTTTCGAAGTATACCATATTATAACAATTTTCTTGTTACAAACTTGGTTTTAATAGCGAGAGATCCTGGTAGAACATGGGATTGGGAATACAGGATAAATTTGAAATGTGAGTAACTGTATCGTTAGGGGTTAGTACTTTATTACGGCGCTATTTATCAATCACTTACTATTTAAAATAGTTGTTGTTTCAGAATTTTATGATTAAATTTATGGGATAACTGCTCCATTTAATACAACAATGAATGACCCCGCAGCAAGCTGACGAGGTATCTCAATTATTCAAATAGTCTCAATTGACTTGAATGAAT
>NZ_BAABCY010000087.1:0-739 GCF_039539345.1 Snuella lapsa
TATTTAAAACAATCTCGTTTTGTTTATTTAGAATTATATATCTTGGAATCGAATGGACTTTTAGATATCTTACTAGTGGTGAATTTGTAACATTAATAACTAAATATTGATTTCGGACATTAAGATAGCTTTCAAGTTCTTCTGATTTTTTTAACCATTTTTTTTCATCTTCATCTATTGATAGGTAAATCCATTCTACGTTATTTTCAACTGATAGTTTATCCCTAAAGTTTTGTGCTTTTTGTATTTCACTAATACAAGGAGGACACCAACTGGCCCAAAAATTTATAACTCTTATCCTTTTATTTGAACGGTTAAAAATTTCACCTAATGTTAAAGTGTCTCCATATTTGCTGAGTAACTTGGTATTTAATGCCGATTCTGGAAACTTTAAGTCGAAAGAATTTAGATCTTCTAAAATATCTTCCATTTCTTTCGTATACATAGAATTGAGGTATTGCTTGCCATATTCGTTAATTTCATTTTTAAAAAAAGAAACGCTTTGTTTACTATGCCCAAAGCCCCTCCAATGATAAACAGTAATGAGAGAAGCCATTGCGTACTCCTTGATTTTTTTACTAAAATTATGTTCTATAACAGCTTTTTCTGCTAAAAATTTTTCTTTGGAATAACTTGGATGGTCTGAAACATCAAAGTGATTTCTTACAAGTACTGATAAAGCAGATTTGAAAGAAGGTATACTTAAATGGCTCTCATCTTTAAAATCATCTATTGAAAT
>NZ_BAABCY010000088.1:0-739 GCF_039539345.1 Snuella lapsa
TATTTAAAACAATCTCGTTTTGTTTATTTAGAATTATATATCTTGGAATCGAATGGACTTTTAGATATCTTCCTAGTGGTGAATTTTTACCATTAATAACTAAATATTGATTTCGTACATTAAGATAGCTTTGAAGTTCTCTTGATTTTTCTAACCATTTCTTTTTGTCTTCATCTATTGATAGGTAAATCCATTCTACATTATTTTCAACTGATAGTTTATCTCTAAAGTTTTGTGCCTTTTGTATTTCACTAATACAAGGAGGGCACCAAGTGGTCCAAAAATTTATAACTCTTATCCTTTTATTGGAACGGTTAAAAATTTCACCTAATGCTAAAGTGTCCTCATATTTACTGAGCAATTTGGTATTTAATGCAGATTCTGGAAGCTTTAATTCTAAAGAATTTATATCTTCTAAAATATCTTCCATTTCCTTTGTATACTCGGAATCTGGATATTGTTTACCATATTCGTGAATTACATTTTTAAAAAAAGAAACACTTTTTTTACTGTGCCCAAAGCCTCTTCCATGATAAACACCAATGAGAGAAGCCATTGCGTACTCCTTGATTTTTTCATCAAAATTATGTTCTATAACAGCTTTTTCTGCTAAAAATTTTTCTTTTGAATAACTTGGATGATCTGAAGTCGCAAAGTAATTTCTTATGAGTACTGATAAAGCAGATTTGAAAGAAGGTATACTTAAATGGCTCTCATCTTTAAAATCATCTATTGAAAT
>NZ_BAABCY010000089.1:0-4982 GCF_039539345.1 Snuella lapsa
TAAAGAAAACTTAGACTTGGGAAAGATAATTATTATCTAAATCAATTCCCTAATTTTTTAAATGAAATTGCTCTGGTTTTTTTATACCATGGAATCCAAAATCAACTCTATATCCTTTTGAGTGGTATCTGGATTAATAAAACAAAAACGGGATACGGTTTCAAAACCTGTTTTGGTCTTCCACTTCGTTGGTGTTACCAAAGCAAAACCTTTTCCATGATTTTTATAGGTCCAATGTGTATAATCTTCGGGCTTCCATCCAATCCTCCTATACAACACACAAGACAAGCTAGGTTCTCTAACCAACTCCACATAAGAACGCTCTTCAATAAGTTTTCCGGCTATTTGTGCCAGTTCAATACCACGCTCTACTGCTTCTTTGTACCTATCGGTTCCATGTGTTGCCAGCGAAAACCACAAAGGTAAGCCCCTAACACGACGGGTTAATTGTATTTGGTAATCGGTAGGATTAAAACCATGTGCGCCTTCATCCTTAAAAATTTCCAAATAGGAACCCTCTTGGGAATGCGCCTCTTTTGCCAGCTCTGGATTTTTATAAATAATAGCACCACAATCGTAAGGCGAAAACATCCATTTGTGCGGATCGATAGTAATACTATCTGCACGTTCTATACCATTAAATAAATGTCTTACCGAATCGGCCGCCAAAGCGCCACCTCCATAGGCTGCGTCGACATGCATCCATAGTTTGTGTGATTCACAAACATCGGCTATACCGGACAAGTCATCAATAATCCCTGCATTGGTTGTTCCTCCTGTTGCTACAACCGCAAAAAGCCGTTTCCTTTGCTGGTCGGTTAGACCGTCAATAGCTTTTTGAAGTGCTCCTGCCGATAGTTTTTCTTCAGAATCCACTAATAGGATATCGACATCGGCTACTTTAGCCATCGCTTTAATAGACGAATGCGCTCCAATTGAAGTTATTATTAACCCCTTCTCTCCTTTAAATGTATCGTCACGTCTCCAGTATTCCCGTGCAGTTACTATACCAGATAGGTTAGCTGCCGTACCGCCACTGGTAAATACACCAAAAGCGCCTTCTGGAAGTCCTGTTAAGGAAACAATCCACTTCATAGCTTCATTTTCACAAAAAATACCTCCGGCACCTTCCATCCAATAGGCCCCATGAATACTGGATGCCGATGTAATTAAATCGAACATAATTGCGGCACGCGTGGGAGATGCAGGAACAAAAGCTAAATTTCTAGGGTGGTCTACCGGCACATTTGCTTTAGACAAATGCTCTTTCCAAAGGTCAAAAGCATATTCGCCCCCAACGCCCTTTGGTGTAATGGTGTCACCAACCAAGGCTTTTAATTCTTCATATTTTTTTGGCTTCCCTATTGGGTGTTCAATTTCTGAAACTCTTCCAATTACATATTTCATGACATCTAAGGTCATTTCAATTAGATCGATATCTATCTTATGCATGCTTGTACTATAAATTTAGTATTGTAAATGTTCCTTGTAAAGGATCTAATTCTTTTATTAAATGTGGTATTAATTGTGAACTATATTCTAAATAAAACTCCGAGAAATTAGTATTGCGTTCCTGAAGGCTTTGGTTTGGAAATAACTGATTTTGAAGATCGGTCATTCTGATTACTTGATCGGACAAGGCTCGTTTTTGGGCAGCAAGCAACCGTTTTTCCAGTTTTTCCAGACCTTTTAATTGTTTCACCTCCTGGGCTTTTACAGCCCCTACAAAGGATTTATCGGTTTGCTTAGCTAATGCATATAGGTTTTCGAACTGTTGGGACAAATGTACTTTTTGCAATGAAAAATCTATGTCTATATTCGATATTTCCCTTACCTTCTTGTTTATAAAGGCATCTCGTTTTAAAAAGATATCCTTATTGGACACATTAAGTTTTTCCAACTTTTCTGCCTGTTTTTTGGTCTTAATTAGCACTGAATTTCGCAACAGAAGTATCGGAAACGTTACACCTACTTCATTAAAAAATTGCTTTAACTGAAACCAATAAGCCAATTCTCCGCCTCCTCCGATATAACATAGGTTGGGCAATATCACTTCTTGATATAGTGGACGCATAACCACATTGGGAGAAAAACGCTCTGGATGCTTGGAAAGCTCACTTAGCAATTCGTCTTCCTTCCACACAATATGGGTATTTAAAACCTTATAACTACCTGATTCAAACACAATACGTTCTCGCAATCCTTGTTTTAAGTAAAATAAATTAATCTCACGTGGCGTTACTTGGATATTATATAACTTCTCTTCTATGTCGTTAATACGTTTGTTTGTTGCCGTAACTGAATGGTAAGATGTTTTATTTAACAATTCATCCTTCATAAATGGCTCAAACATTTTTTTTAAATCGGGATGATTGGCATCAATAATCACCAAACCATATTCCTTAAATAGCTCATTGGCAATATAACGCGTTGCCTCACTCAAATTATCATGTTGCAAATAGGCTGATTGAAACAGTGTTTTTAAATATTCGGCATTTTCACCGCCTCCCAATTCGCCCGAAAACAATTCAAACACCTGTTCCAAGCCTTCTGTCGACAATTCTCCTACGGCACCTCCAGAAGTTTGGTTCCACTGGATTTTTTTTCCTTTAAAATTGAAATAGTTTATCTCATCAAAATCATGGTCTTCGGTAGCCATCCAATATACTGGCACAAAATTGTAATCTGGATACCTCTCTTTAAGTTTTCTTGAAAGCTTAATGGTTGATACAATTTTATACAAAAAATACATAGGTCCTGTAAACAAATTAAGTTGATGCCCCGTAGTGACCGTAAACGTTTTGTCGCTTAACAGGCTCTCTATATTATTAAGTGTATTTAACGAAGCGCCCACTCCTTCATATTGCTTCTTTAAAACAGCAACCAATGATGCCCTATGCTGTCCCTGATATTCATTATATTTTTCATCAATTTGGTTCTTAAAATGCTCTAGCTTGGGGAATCGGTGATAAAACTGCTGTAATTCTGGTTGTTCTTCAAGATAATCGCAAATAAGGGATGAAAAATATCCCGTTTCCTTAAATGAAATACAGTCAGTTGGCATAATATCTATATGAAATTTAAAAGAGCAAAGATACAGTTATTCCATTTCGAAATTCTAAAAAATACGTTAAGAGTTAACAGAGCAAGGTTCTAATTAAATATATGAATAACGGACGCCCTCCTTGCTCCAACAACAACACAAGTATCTTATTGACAACACCTTAATCATAAATTTAACTTAAACACCTCTTTCTTTTGCACCAAATTTTGTAACTTATAAGCACGAATTCTCATTTTAAACACTTTAGGAGTCATGAAAAATAAATTTCTTATATTATTTACCACGTGCTGCCTGATTTTTACCTGCAATATATCTAATATTTATGCACAAGCCGTTACATCCTTTAAGGAACTTAAAGGCAAAATAATTGACAGCAACACCAATGAACCTTTAATATTTGCCGACCTCGTTATTAACAACACAAATATTAGCACCATATCTAATTCTGATGGTGAATTTATTTTAAAAGTACCCATATCCTTTTTAGACGGACATTTAACCATTTCGCGATTAGGTTATCACAAAAAAGAGTTAAAGATATCTACCATTGGCAACAATGAAAAAATTGATTTAGAGCCAACACCAACGCAGTTAGACGTGATACAAATCACCTTACCCAAAGATGCTAAATCCTTGTTTTTAGCTGCCTTAAAAAACAAGAGCTCCCTTTACAACAATTCCAATACGGAAATGACTGCCTTTTACCGGGAGACCATTAAAAAAAGGCGCAAAAATGCCTCACTGTCGGAAGCTGTGGTACAGATACAAAAACAACCTTATAACAGTTTTAAAAAAGACGCTATAAACCTAATCAAAGCAAGAAAAAACACGAATTATTCAAGATTAGATACTATCGCATTAAAATTACAAGGTGGACCTTTTTGCAATTTATACACAGATATTATGAAATATCCTGAATTTATATTTACTGATGAAGACATTGAACTTTACGATTTTAGTTTCTCACCTTCAACACAAATAGACAAAAACCTTGTGTATGTGGTGAATTTCAAACAAAAACCACATGTTATGACACCCCTATACTATGGGAAACTTTATATAGATGCCAAGAACCTTGCTTTAACCAGTGCCGTTTATAGTTTAAATGTTGAAAACAAAGCACTATCCAGCCAAATGTTTGTTCGCAAAAAACCCAGAAGGGTGGACGTATATCCTACCGAAGCCAATTACAGGGTGAACTACAGAACACAAAATGGCAAATGGCATTATGCTTACAGTAATATTCTATTAACATTTAAAGTAAACTGGAAAGGCAAACTCTTTAACAGTGTTTATACCTTAAACAGTGAAATGGCCATAACCGATTGGAAAATTAGTGATTCTAAATTCGTTAAAAACATTAAGAGCAATAGGTTACAACCTACAACAATATTAATTGACCAAGTTTCTGGCTTCTCTGACCCTCAATTTTGGGGCGAGTACAACATTATTGAACCTGAAAAATCCATCGAATCGGCCATAAAAAAGATACAACGACAATTAAAACGAACCTAAAATAACGCAAATAGCCTACTATCCATATTGTTGCTTCGCGTAAAATTCTGAAAGAACTTTGTATAGACAAAATTCTTTTGGACAGAAACTTTATTTACCTGCAACATAAGGATAATCAAAAGAGATTGCTTTTAAACGGACACAAATCCTCTATCTATTTTTGCATTGTGAAATGATTATTCTTTGTTTTAGCTCCCAAACGCTCATTAGAATCAATCTAATTATTCACGTTAATTTAACACCTTAACATTAGGTTTAAAATAATTTAATCTAATCGCTTTATTCCGTTAACGAAAAGCGAAATTTTCATATCTAAGTTTGCCTTATAATTTTATTGAATATCCGTTTTTCGTCATAATCCTGTGATATTAGCAATAACCAACCTATCGAAGAGTTTGTCCTC
>NZ_BAABCY010000090.1:0-6391 GCF_039539345.1 Snuella lapsa
TTCTTTGTTGATCTTTTCTTTTTAATCTATCTTTAAACTTTAATTGGTAGTTTTGAGACAGACTGCCGTTGCTGTAGATGAATGTCCTACTTGGGCGCATCGTAATTCGGGACATCAATGGAATGCCTTTTTAGATGCAACTACGAGATGGATTCCCTTTGGTGGAGCAGAAACTAACCCTGATGAGTTTGACGTTATTAACGATTCTGTTAAAGCTCCCAAAATATTTAGACATACCTTTTCTTTTCAAGAAGATTTTGCTCCCAAAAACATAGCCAATAGAGACATCCCTCCTATTTTCAGGCAAAAAAATCGTATTGATGTTACAAGTGAATATGTAAACACTTCCGACATAACAATTGCACTGGATAATTCCATCGAGCTAAATAATGATATTCTATATCTAGCTGTGTTTAATGCAGACCAATGGAAAATAGTTTCATGGGCATCTATAAATGATGGAAATGCAACGTTTAAACAGATGGGAAATAATAACATTGTATACCTTCCTGTTTTTTATAGAGATAATAAAATCATACCAGCAGCGCCCCCCTTTATTCTTACTCCAAAAGAAAAAACACCAATTATCCCTAATCTCTCGGAAAAAGAATATGTGTCATTAAAATACTATAATAAGTTTTATGATATTGAATGGCATATTGGCAGACCTAAAACAGGTTGGAAGATGGAACTTTTTTATTGGGATAATCAATGGATTTCTTGCGGCACACAAGTTGTTAAAGCTGACCGGGTTTTAACGTTTAAAGCTCCAACAGACGGATTATATTTAATAAGGTCTTATAATTTCGCTAATACTTGGCAACGCATTTTTACTATTGAAAATGGCGAACAAGTTTGGTTTTAGTTCCTACTTATTAATGAAAGTAGAAAAAGTAATTGATTTATTATTTGTATTTATCCTAATTGGAAGTTTATTTTATCTACTATCTCCATTTGAATTTTGGAAATGGGACGCAATTCTTTACAACGTTGAAAAAATTAATTTAGGAACCTTATTTCTTTTAGTTGCGTTTGCATGTTTAATATTAAAAAGCTTTGTAGAAAAAAAATCGATTCAACTTACCTATATTGACGGACTACTTCTAGTATACAGTTTATACCTTGTAATACATGGCTATCTATTGAGGCCAATAAACCCTGACATTATATTTGTTATTGAAAATCTTTTACTAATACTCCTTTACATATGTATTAGAAACCTTAATCAATTATTAATTAAATACACCTTTGGCATAGTAATTCTAGCCGGTTTACACCAAATCTACTTTGGCATTTTAACACAAACAAAATGGTTTGCCCCTGGATTTGGTCTATCAGATATTAAAGGGCATTACATCAACCAAGGCCCTTTTGCTGGAATTATTGCCTGTTTGGTCTTGATCACTTTTGGTTCTATTTTGAACATGTTTAGAGAAATTGGTAATGACAGACAGAACATTATAAAAAGATGGGGTATAATCTCTCTAAATATACTGATATTATGTTTTCTAATAATTGTTCTTTTTTACAGTAATTCCAGAGCAGCATGGTTAGCTTACATGACATGTGTGCTATTTTATTTATGGCATTGGTTTGCAATCGGAACTAGGTTCAAAAAAGCAGCTAATTACTCATGGTTTAAAATTATATTCTATTCTGCAATTCCTGTCATAATGATTGGAATACTATATGGTCTATATACATATAAAAGGGATTCGGCCGACGGCCGGGTACTGATATGGAAAATTGCTTCCGAAATGGTATTTGATAAACCTGTATTAGGGCACGGAATAAACACGTTCCAATCTAAATACATGCCATATCAAGAAAAATATTTTGCGGAGTATAAAGACGATTCAAAACAACACTTAGCCAATAACAACCAATATGCCTTTAATGAGTCTTTAAAAACTGCCTGCGAACAGGGAGGCATGGGTATTTTAATTATTGTTATTGTTGGATATCTGTTTGTACTTTCAATTAAGAAACCATTCGGGAATTATTTGAATCTTATTTCCATGTCAGGGCTACTCTTAATCCTCATTTTCGGTTTCTTTTCTTATCCAATGGAAATAACCCAATTAAAAATCATGATGATTCTATTTATAGGAATACTGTCTAAATCGTCAAATAAAATTGTATCTATTAAATATTGGAAAACTTTAGAATTGAATAATTTACGCAATAGTTATAGAATAAAAAGAGGTGTACTTTATACTATATTTTTGATAGTAGCCTTAACCGGCGAGTATAAACTCTATAAAACATTCATTATTTACAAAAATTGGAACACTGCTTTATTTGAAATGAAAAAGGGTGATTTGAAAAGCTATATTACGTTTAGCGAAAAAAATCACCAATCATTATGTGAAAATGGCTATTTCTTAGGTTATTTTGGAAAGGCACTATTTAAGGAAAAAAAATATGTACAAGCTCATGAAACACTTGAACAAGCTTTATTTTTAATTCCATCTACTGATATCTGTATTGACATTGGACTGTGTTATAAAAACTTGGGGGAATACAAAAAAGCGGAAGTCTTTTGGATTAAAGCATCTAATATGGTGCCTTCCCAATTTAAACCCGAATATTTAATAGCCAAAATGTATTTTGAAATTGGTCAAAAAGATAAGGCCAAAAGAATTGCCTCCAATTTATTAACCAACAAAAAGATTAAAGTTTACTCAATAGAGGTATATCAAATTATTGAAAAACTAAAAAAAATGGTTGAATTATAAGCCTTTGATTTTTTGTATTAAAATCAAGCTTGGCATCAATTCCAAAAAAAATCACGCAGTTAATTTGACAACATAGCTTTTAATCGTCCTCAACACATGTTTAATTAGGTTTCAAAAACTGTCTTCCAAAACCTAAGCAAAATTAGTATTTACTCCTATACCACACCTTTTGCCATTCACGCTTTAAAATAAGAAACGACACTTCCTCCGATAATTTAAGCGCATCACTGCCATCTAAACATTTCACCTGAGACTCAGGCACATCGATTATGTATAATAAATTTAGATAATCAATAAATTTTTCCTGAATGAGTTTAAATACCGTTTCATGAAGCATAAGTTTCAAACTTGAAGGCAAGATAGTTTCATCAAACCCTAGGTCGATGTTTGCCAACAAAAAATCCTTATTAAGTTGAAGCACCAATTTTTTATACAGATCTAACTGTTGCGCTTCTTCTATTAAATTATTAAAGGTTGCTGGTGATTTCATTCGTTAGGTTCTCAAATAACAAGCTTATCTCAATTATTGTTTTACTATACAGTTCTATTCATCAAGCTTTCACCAAAATCTTTCAATAGTTGCTTTTTGTCATCAGAAACATTCAGAGATGCTAATAAAGCAAAGGCCTTATTTGTATAATCCTGAATAGCCTCTTTGGTAGCTTGTGCTGAACCCGAAACCGTAAAAATCTGCTTAACAGTATGTATCTTATCCTGTAAAGCGCCTGTATTGCTACTAAACAAATGCTGGAGCTGCTGTTTATTGCTATCAGAAGAAAACTCTAGTGCCTTTAAATACAAATAGGTTTTTTTATTTTCTATGATATCACCTCCCACTTGTTTTCCAAATGTCTTAGGATCTCCAAAAGCATCTAAATAATCGTCTTGCAACTGAAACGCTATCCCTAAATGCTTCCCAAATTCATAAATAACATCTTGATCTTCTACAGAAGCACCTGCAACGATCGCTCCCATTTTCATTGAAGCTCCTACCAAAACAGCTGTTTTATAAGCTACCATTTTTAAGTACTCGGGAATGGTTACATCATTTCGGGTCTCAAAATCAATATCGTACTGCTGACCCTCACAAACTTCTAAAGCCGTTTTGCTAAACAGCTTGGCTAAAGCCTGAAATGTTTCGGCATCGTACTTTTCAAAAAGCTGATACGCCATAATTAACATGGTATCGCCCGAAAGAATACCCGTATTAATATTCCACTTTTCATGAACCGTTTCATGCCCTCGACGTAATGGCGCATCGTCCATAATATCGTCATGCACCAAAGAAAAATTATGAAAAACCTCTATACTTAAAGCGGCATCCAGAGCCTTATCGGGATCACAATTAAATATTTCGGCTGTCATCAATGTTAAAATAGGACGCAAACGCTTACCTCCTAAACTTAAGATATAATGAATAGGAGCATATAAATTTTCAGGCTCTTTTACTGCTGCATAAGCATCTAAATATGCAACAAATTTTTGACGGTATTGTTCTATAGAAAGCATCCCACAAAAATAAAGTAATTAAGCACATTTAAAAGTTTGAATGTAAATTATATGTTAAATGAATGTAAAACTAAGGAAACTTTTTTGGTTTTTAAAGTTTCCTGATGTACATTTGTCCCTCATTATGAGAGATAAAATACTTACAAACGCAACAGAATTATTTTTAAACTACGGTTTTAAGAGTGTTACTATGGACGATTTGGCTAATAAAATAGGCATATCTAAAAAGACTATATACCAACACTTTGACAACAAAACCAAACTTGTAGAAGCAACTACGCTATATATATTCGATCTTATCTCGCAAGGTATCGATTGTATTTGTGCTTTAGATAAAAATCCAATTGAAGAAATTTATCAAATCAAAAAGTTTGTGATGGAACATCTAAAAGATGAAAAATCATCACCACAATACCAACTTCAAAAATATTACCCAAAAATTTTCGAAACACTTAAAGCTAAACAGTTTAGTGTTATGAAAAAGTGTATCACCAACAACTTAGAAAGAGGTGTTGCTGCTGGCCTATATAGAGAAACCTTAAATGTTAACTTCATTTCCAGAATCTATTTTAGTTCTATGTTAGCTTTAAAGGACAAAGAACTATTTCACGATAAAGACTTTTCAATGACGATGCTTATGGATAATTATCTAGAATACCACTTGCGAGGTATTTGCACACCAAAAGGACTAGAAATTTTAACAAAACATATAAATAAAATATAAATAGATGAAACTAAAACTAATACTTGCGCTACTCAGTTCCTTTGCTATGTTTTCGCAAGGTGACACACAAAACTTTTCTTTAAAAGAAGCAGTAAAATATGTCTTAGAAAACAATAGAAATATTAAAAATGCCGACTTAAACATTCTTGCGGCAAAGCAACAAGTTTGGGAAACAACGGCACTTGGGCTACCTCAAATAAATGGAGCCATCGACTATTCAACTTATATAAAGACACCTTTCGACACGTCCATGCTGGATGCAGACGACCCATTCCTCTTCTTGTTTCCCAAGCACAATTTAACACCAAGCCTTACTTTAAGACAATTGCTTTTTGATGGTGGTTATATTGTAGGGCTTCAATCTAATAAAGTGTTTTTAGAAATTTCACAAAATGCCAAAGACAAAACGTTTAATGACATTGAAACCTCCGTTATAAGTGCTTACAACAATGCTTTACTTACAAAAGAAAGTATTGAAATCATGAAAAACAACATTCATGTTTTAAAAACAAACTTGGAAGAAACAACTAAAATATTCGAAAATGGCCTAACAGAAGAAGAAGATGTAGAACAACTGCAACTAACACTTTCCGGTTTAGAAATAAATTTAAAAAACCTAGAAACCTTACATGATATTTCTAAAGGTTATTTAAAAGTATTATTAGGGATAAGATCAGATACGACCATAGAGTTAACAGATACTTTAGAAGCTTTAATCTTAGAAAATATTTCCTTGAACTTAATAGAGGAAGAACACCCTATAACAAATAATATAGACTTTAGAATTGCTGCAAACCAAGTTGAAAGTAAGCGTTTGGAATACAAGCTAGAAAAATCCAATCAACTACCGAAACTAACCGCCTTTGTAACTTCCAATTATTTAGGTTATAGTGATCGGTTTTCCAGATTTTTCAAAAAAGAACAAGACTGGTTATTTACAACTGTTGGAGGTGTTAGCTTGAACATTCCATTATTTAGTTCCTTTGGTGGCAAAGCCAAACGTCAAAAAGCAAAAATTGAATGGGACATTGCCAAGAACAATTTAATAACAACAGAAACCCAATTAGAAGTAGAATTCAAAAAAGCTAAAAACGAATATACTTTAGCAATAGACACTTATGCCAACAAACAAAAAAATCTGGCCTTGGCTGAAAAGATTGAAAGAAAGAATACCACTAAGTATAAAGAGGGCATTGCAAGTAGCTTTGATTTAAGACAAGCGCAAATGCAACTCTATTCAAGCCAGCAAGAATACCTACAAGCCATTATTGATGTTATCAACAAAAAAGCAGCTCTGAAAAATCTATTAAACATACCAAACTGAGTTTAGGTGTTTATTAAAAACATTTTTTGAATATCCGTAATACATCATAATTCAAAAAATAGGGTTATTTTTGAAAAAACAGTGTCTCTATGAATA
>NZ_BAABCY010000091.1:0-1199 GCF_039539345.1 Snuella lapsa
TTCTTTGTTGATCTTTTCTTTTTAATCTATCTTTAAACTTTAATTGGTAGTTTTGAGACAGACTGCCGTTGGGGCACATTAATTTGAAGAATCTAAAAGAAATATGGCATGACTTAACCTTGACCTACACCTCGGATATGGGTCTGATAGATGAGTTATGGAATGAGATTGAAAAGAACTACTCAGGAAAAAATCGACACTACCACAATCTAAATCATTTGGAGTTCATGATGAAGTTGGCGTTCGAATACAAATCCGAACTGGTTGACATCGACACACTCTTGTTTTCTGTTTTCTATCACGATATTGTCTACAATTCAAAGCGTTCAGATAATGAACTTAAGAGTGCTGAAATTGCAAAAGTACGATTGAAAAGACTTGGTTTGCCGAGCGATAGAATAACTAAATGTCACGAACAAATTTTGGCAACGAAAGAGCATGGCAATGACACAGAATCTGACACCAACTTCCTTGTTGATTTCGACCTTGCAATTTTAGGTGATGAACATGAAAACTATTTGGATTACACGAAGAAAATAAGAAAAGAATATTCGGTTTATCCGGACTTCTTTTACAATAAAGGTAGAAAGAAAGTTCTGAGACATTTTCTTGAAATGGACAGGATATTTAAAACCAATGAATTCAAAATGAACTTTGAGGAGCAAGCACGTAAAAACATTAGAACTGAATTAGGAGAAGAATAATGGGACTTTTAGACAGACTATTTAAGAAGAAAGAGGTTAGAAAACAACCTGAAGATTACTACGACATCTCAATCACAGACGATTATGTTATGGTCGAACACCCCAAACGTGATATTGAAAAAATCAACTGGGATGAGATTCAAGAGATATCGATAGTAACCACCGATGAAGGTCCGTTTCTACCAGATGTTTGGTTAATGTTGATGGGTAACGATAAAGGATGCTCAATGCCTCAAGGTGCTCCGAAATATGACGAGGTTTACGACATTGTTTCAAAATATGATGGGTTTGATTTTGAAGAAGTAATTAAAGCTGCAACATCAACCGATAATGCGAAATTTGAACTCTGGAAAAAGAACAAAAATTAAAACGATGCCCCAACACCATGTATAGTGCATACCCTTCGGGATACGCACCATACACCAAACGTTATGGAGCATAAACAAACTACACTAATATGACCTGGCAGGAATACGAAAAACTTGTTTTTGAAAA